>JAISJZ010000420.1 GCA_031261125.1 Planctomycetaceae bacterium
CGGAAATAGTTTTAAGATTCACGTCAACAACCGCAAAGTGTTGAGCGGTCTGCTGGACAAGTACGGTATTGCAGACAAGTCCGTGCCGGTTCTCCGGGCGTTGGACAAGTTGGCGAAAATCGGCAAAGACGGCGTTTATAAAGAGTTAACAGGACAATACAACGAGCAGGAAAGTGTATTTCCCGCTTTATCGGAAACGCAGGCGAACGCCGTACTGCAACTCGCCGACATTCACGGCAGCAATGACGAAATTCTGGCGGCACTGGCAACTGTGCTGGACGGCAACGCTCTGGGCGAAGAGGGAGTGGAGCAACTCGCAGGATTATGTAATGTGTTCAGCACTTTACAAACAGACCGGCTGATGATTGACGTTTCCATAGCCCGCGGGCTGGACTACTATACAGGAACGATTTACGAAACGTTTCTTGACGCTTTACCAGCCATCGGCAGCGTTTGCAGCGGCGGACGGTACGACAACTTGGCGGGACTTTTCACGAAGCAGGAATTGCCCGGTATCGGTGCGTCGCTGGGACTTGACCGCCTTTTAGCAGCGATGGAAGAACTCGGATTGCTGCCGAAGGCGGCGACACCGATTGACATATTCATTCCGTTGTTCGTTGAAAGCCGGCTGGGCGATTACCTGAAAATAGCGGACGGTTTGCGGAAACGGGGTATCGGCGTTGAAGTGTTTCACGAGGCAAAAAAGTTGGGGCAACAGTTGAAGTACGCCGACCGCCGCGGATATAAGTTCGCGGTAATTATCGGCGAAGATGAATTTGCAAAAGGCGTTGCCAAAGTTAAAAACCTGCAAACGCAAACGTCAACGGAATATCCGCTGAACAACATCACTCTTTCGGCAACTTGAACTGTTCAGGGCGTTCCGTGATAACCCTGTGCAGCCATTCGTCAGGATAGGGGTCGCCTCCTTTCGGATAACTGCCGTCTTCGCCGCGGATGTAGCCGTCGTTAAACTTTGTAAATAGGTGAACCGCCAACTTCTGCCAGCGTGCCGCAACACTTTCTGCTTGCAGAACGCTGTACTCCGTTAGGTACTGCTGTGCCGCTTCGGGGTTCGCTTCAAACAATGCCGCTGCTGTCGGTTCCACTATCTCCTTTTGCCGAAATAGAAATTTCGTTTCTAATTCTTTCTGCACCTTGATAATATCCGGTGTCATCCGGCTGTATTTCAAGTTAGCGTAATTGGCAACAAGATTGAACACCCACCACGCATCGTTCCAATCGAACTGCTCAATCGAACCGCGGGCAAACGACGGCGGGACTTCCGTAATACCGCAGTACAACGGAAAAAAACACGACAGATACGAATCATCTACGCCGTACCACGCCACACCGCCGACTTTATCCGGCAGGAACGACCGGCTCTGTGTTATCACGACATAGCCCGTCTGCTGCGTACTGATAGGACGTTCCCAAGAGTATTCGGTTTCTTCCGCACCAGCGGTGCTTGGGTTCACCTTCCAATACAGCGGTCGCCAACGGCGGGGATTTCCATAGGGTCCCGCGTCGGCTCCCCTCGTCATATCAAACGGCGTTCCCTCAAAGTGGTCGCGCATCAGGGCAAATACATCCGCCGTTGTCAACTTTTTGTCCGGCTTAATCGACCACGGATACGCTTCAGCGTCTTTTACGCCGCGATGATAGTCCGGTGAAAGATTTAACGACGGGGCGGCACGCCGGAAAATTGACCACGTTCTTGATTCGCAAACCCGTTTTGATTTTGCGTCAACCGCTCCGTAAGCATCATCAAACCGGAATTTATTCCCGACCGCACCGGAAGGACCGGGGCTAAAAAATCCCTTTTCGATTGCAAACAATTTAATGTTTTCGGAGTAAAAGAAATCGTCCTGCGGCTTGTCCGGTATTTCGCCGATGCGGGCTTGATTGGCGTGAACGGATATTTCACCGTCGGGGACTTTTCGGGCAACCCAAACTGCTCCTTCTTTTGACGGGTTATCTTTGCCCGTGCCGACAATTTCAAAGACCCACGCTTCGTTTTTATCGGCAATCGAGATGCTTTCACCTTCATCGCCGTATCCGTGTTCGGCAACGAGTTGCGTCATTACGGCAATCGCTTCCCGTGCCGTTTTTGCCCGCTGCAAGGCAAACGTGATGAGCATTTGATAGTTGAGCAGCCCTTGCGGATTGACGATTTCTTCGCGACCGCCGAACGTTGTTTCTGCTATTGCCAGTTGAAACTCGTTGATGAATCCTTGTTTCGGGAATACACCCAAGTATCCTTCGTCCCACGTTGTTCCAAGAACCTGATACGTCTCCGCAACCTGTTTGATTTTCCCTGCGGGACGGACGGTTTTACCGTCTTTGTCTTTTTTTTCGGGAATGTCGATGACGGCATCCGGCGGAAATTCCTGACGGGGAAAGACCGCAAGCCGGGGATAGAAGCCGGCAGAGTCGGCGGTGTAGGTGATATAGACGGAGCCGTCGGCGGATGCTCCTTTGGTAACGAGCAGATTTGTGCAAGCCGATGCAGCGGCAGTGTTAAAAACGGCAAGCAGAAGAATGAAAATACGCGGTATCATTGTTGTCTATGACGGTTCAGGAAGTTCGTCTGTTCAGGAAATTATAGCACAGGGAACTTCTAAAAACTATTTTCTATCATAAAAATAAGGAGAAATAAGGAGAAAATAAAGAGTTTTTCAGAACCTCCTTACAGACGGTCAACCGGAAAACTCTGTTTATTTTATCTATTTATTGTAATCAGAATAACCGGTACAGTCGATATAAGCATTATTGTTTAGCCCGCCGTCAAGGAGGATAAAATGCCGAACCGCACATTACTGTTGCTGTTATTCGCTATTCACTATTCGTTATTCACTATTCACTCCCTATCTGCCGCAACGCTGAAAATCGAAAATGTTACCCGGCTGAAAGGACAGGAAGCGACAACGATTATCGGTTACGGCATTGTGAGCGGCTTGAACGGCACCGGCGACGACCCGAAATCCTACGACCAAACGGCACGCACGATTCTCAAAATGTTCGAGTTGGGCGGTCTGCCGAACGGTTCCTTGAAAAGCGTCGGTACGTCGAAAAATAACGCTCTTGTCGAAGTTTCGGCAACGATACCCGAAACCGGCGGACGGGACGGCGACCGGCTTGACGTAACGATAGCGTCTGTCGGCAATGCTAAAAGTTTAGAAAACGGCGTACTGTCGGCAACGATGTTAACGTCGGCAGTGCCGCAGTCGCCGGAACTTGCCGAAGCGTTGGGAATGGCGTGGGGAAAAATCACGATAGAAAATACCGCCGCTAAAAACGTAGGAAAAATCCAAAACGGCTGCCGATTAACCGACGATTTTATCAATCCCTACGTCAAGGAAGGTAACGTAACGCTGGTGATTAAAGAGGAATACTCCGACCCGCGGATGGCGGTCTATGTCGCGGAGTCCATTAACAAATACTGGAATGATAACTTACCCGATGCCGGAGTGTCCCGTTCCCGGCGTTCTGCCGATGCCGGAGCGATTGCCAAAGCCATCAACGCTCATTTCGTTGTCGTGAAACTGCCGCGGGAGTATTACAACAATCCGTTATACTTCGTTTCAGAACTGCAAGGCGTGGAAATCACAATGGCGAATCCGCTTGTGCCGCGGGTTGTAATAAATGAACGCAGCGGCATCATTTCGATTGACGAAAATGTCGAAGTCAAGCCGGTTGTTGTAACGCATAAGAACATTGTCGCCGAGATTCGTCCGCCGGTTCCGCCGGGAGAGCAGGAAGTCAATCCGCAGCAGTTCGTTGACATTGACACGGAAACAAAGTACGCCCAATTTCAGGGACAGCCGGTCGTCAATCAGAAGTTGAAAGCGTTGCAAGCGTCTTTGGATGCGGCGCGTGTACCGCCGCAGGACTTTATCGAAATCATCAAAACGCTGCACCGCCAAGGGGCGATTGTCGGCGATGTCATCTATGTAGAATAACAATGTTAAACTCTATCACCAATTATTCGACGGCGGCAGCCGATTACGCTGCTCAACAGCACAACACGCCTGCGGTTCCAACGGCGTTGAAACAGCAGGAAACAACCGATGTCTATGAACGGGCAGACGGAACGACCGCGACGCGGCCGGCGATAAAAAACGGAACGAGTTCCGCCGCTAACGAACCGGAACCGGAGCAAGACGACAACGAGAGCAAATTCAGAGAGTTGCTGCACCAGTTCATCGGGCAAACGCTCTTCGGGCAAATGCTTAAGTCGATGCGGGCGACGCAGGAGAAGAATCCGTACTTTGACGGCGGACGAGCAGAAGAAATTTTTCAGGGGCAACTTGACCAAGTGCTGACAGACAAGATGACGAAAGCAACGTCCCGGTCGTTAAGCGAACCGATGTACAAACTAATGCAAGCGAATATGCGGGGATGACCGCCTGTTGATTCAGGAAGATACTGCGGTATAATCTGGGATACCGCGTCGCATTGCTGTTTCGGTTTACCATATAAAGAGATAAACCGATTCTTTGTTCCTCACCAATGAAAGGAGGACACGATGAAATTTACCGTATTATTCCGTTTTGTTTTGGCGTTATTTGCCGTTGCCGTTTTTTTGACGGATACCGTTCCTGCGCCACAGCGGCAGGAACGACGGACACCTCCTTCTCGGCAACCGGCAACAACACCGAGAACACAGCCGCAGCCGCGACCGGTACCGACCACAAGACCGGCAACAACACCGAGAACACAGCCGCAGCCGCAACCGGTGCCGACTACAAGACCGGCAACAACACCGAAAACACAGCCGCAACCGGTGCCGACTACAAGACCGACCACAACACCGAAAACACAGCCGCAGCCGCAACCGGTGCCGACCACAAGACCGGTGCCGC
>JAISJZ010000121.1 GCA_031261125.1 Planctomycetaceae bacterium
TGAATCGGAGCAAGTGTTTCTTTCCCTTGATTTTTCTGCTCCCGTTTCCGCTCAAATACGCAGACGGTTAAATCCAATTCGTTTGTAACATAAATAAATTTTTCCGATGCGGTTAAGTGCCGCGAACCGCCGCCGGGCGGAATTGCCAATGCAGCAAAGTCGGGATTGGGAATCAACTCCGCCGTATTCAGATTGAAATCATAAAAATAAACTCTGTCCGTCCCTAAATCGGGAACCGCGACCGTGTTCTTACCGAGTAGATTGAAATAAGTACCGTGAGGATGCGGTTCTTTTTGACGGGACGGATGCTCACTATTTCCGGTATGATGAATGTCGGAAACCAATTCGCCCAGCGAACCGTCCGGCAAGACGGGAAACGAAACAATGCTTGATGAACTGTAATTGGCAACGGCGATTGCTTCGTTTTGTTTATCTTCTGAAATGCACAACGCAAGATGACAGGAACTGCTGCCGGGTATGTCCTGCGAATTCAGGGCGGTCAACTGCCCGCTCTCTTTGTTATAACGGAAAGCATACAGCCGCCCGCTCTTTCCCTGTTCTTTGCTGCCGGTTGAATAGAGAAACGGTTGAACGGGGTGAATTGCCAGAAAAGTCGGGTCTTCACATTCACCCGCAAGAACGGGTTCCGTGAACTTGCCTTTGACGGTATCGAATTTGCAGGTATAAATCCCTTTGCTTCCCGTATTGCCTCTCGTGTAGGTTCCGAAAAACAAGCGGTGTTCATCGGCACAGAGAATACCTGCCAGAAAGAGAAACATCACTGAAGCGGTAAGTAAAAACGGTGAGATAGATTGTTCAAAGTATTGCATTGTTGGGGAATCCCCGTTGACAAGCAGCGGGGCTAAATAAAAGCAACGGACGAAATGGATGTGAAATAATTCCATTGAAGTTCATTTTTGCGCAACGACCACGGCGGACATCGTTTCCGCCGGAACCGCAAGTTGAACATTCGTAAAACCGGCATACTCCAAATCCTCTTTGATTTCCGCAAAGGAATACACTCTGCCGGTTTTCGTTCCGACCAGCATATTAACACCGAACAACACGCCCGCCTTCGGAGCGGTGCGTTCCGGGTTCAGCACAAAATCCCGAATTGCCAATTTACCGCAGGAGTTCAACGCCCGGTAAATCTTTTGGAACATCGTTTTGCTTTCGCTTCGGTCAAACTGATGAATTATCGCACTTAACCACGCAAAATCGAACCCCGCCGGCAATTCGTCAACGGTAAAATCGCCTGCCGCCAGTTGAACCCGCGGCTCGTATCGGGAGCCGATGAACCGTTTTTTTGCGGCAGCAATCCCGACCGGCAAATCAAAGACCGTTCCTTCCGCCTCCGGCATTGCATCCAAAAACGCCGCGGTGTAAGTTCCCGACGCTCCGCCGATGTCGATGAACCGAATGTTCTCCTTCGGAAACGGCAGCACACCGCTTTGTTGCAGCGATTTCACGGTTTCGTTCACAAGGTTAACGGCAATCGAGTTCATTCCCATTATAAACGATTTGCCGTCTTCTTCGGCACCGAGAAAACTGTCTGCCGGTTTCGGCGGTTCACCGTTTTTGGCGGCGAAGGACAGTTGCGTCCAACGCCGTTGGCAGCACGCCATATGACGGAGAAGCGGTATCATCGTTTGCGGACTGGTGCTGTTGAGCAGTTCTAAATTATCCGCCCGAACGGAGTAATTTTGCTCCTTCTTATTCAGCAGTTCCATCGCCGCAAGGGCATCGAGCAAAGCGGTAATGCCGCGGACATCAACTTGCAGCGTATCGGCTAATTGCTTTGCCGACGCGGTGTTGCCGAGTTTCACAACGGCGGTAAAGACATCGAGTTCCGCTGCGGCAAGGATGATGCTTGCTTCTTGAAAACCGGCGGCGGTATGACGGATTTTTTCAAATAATGGGTTCATTTTCATCAATAGGGGGCTTCTGATAACTATCTTTTACCACAAAAAAAGAAGAAAAGAAAGGGGAGTGTCGATTTTTTGTAGGTATTTCGGAGGAAAAATAAGGGAATATCCCGATTGTTTTTTTGTGAAAAAGTAGTAAAATGTGAGTGTGAAGTATTTGATTATATTTTGATTACATTTCAACAATGATACTAAATGAGCGAACCCAATAACGCCTTTGAAAAGGGTGAGGATATTGAAATCAAGCCGACTTCGGACTTGTTTATCGGCATATTTCTGTCCAATCCGAACAATGAGTGGATTCTCGTTCATCTGCTCAATGCCGTGTTGCTGGACAGCGGTTGGTCGCCCGTTGTTGAAGCAAAGGTACTCAATCCGATAAGTTTGCAGGATTACTCGGTCGAACGGCGGGTTGTATTAGATGTCCGCGTCCGGGACGGACGGAACAGGTTTTACAATATCGAAGTGCAGACGAATGACCATACGGCATTTGAACCGAGAATATTACTCGGCTGGGCAAAGACCTACTCCGGTCAGGCGGCACGCGGCAGTCAGTACGGCGAGTTAAACCCGGTGTTTGCGATTGTGATAACAGAGTTTGCAATCTTTATGAAGTCCGATAAACTACACCTGCAATTTTCGGCACGGGAGATTGACGAGAACATCGTATTCAGCGACCATTTGCAAATTCACGTTTTGCGGTTGGCACCGGTCTTACAGGG
>JAISJZ010000131.1 GCA_031261125.1 Planctomycetaceae bacterium
TTCGTTGTAAGAATCCGCTGAATGTTCCGAAGTGGTAATACCGCTTCCGGCAATGAGCCAAGGAACATAATCCGAAGTATGCGTCTTTAAGGAACACGGAGTCGGATGGTCGGGCGAAATAAGGATACGCCATTCGCCGTTATGTTTCAAGGCATCCAGTACCGGCGGCAGTAATTTTGCGTCAATATCTTCCAGTGCTTTCGTCTTTTTCTCCGCATCGCCTTCGTGACCGGATTCATCGGTTGCTTCAACGTGAATACAAACGATGTCGTATTTATCCAATGCTTCGGAGGCATACTGTCCTTTTGCCGCGTAGTCCGTATCGACGTAGCCCGTTGCGCGGGGAACGTTAATTTCGTCCCAGCCGATAAACGCGGCAATACCTCGAAGTAAATCAACGGCAGTAATCATTGCCCCGCGGAACGGCTTGTTTTCCAAAGCGGCAGCGTGCTGTTCGGCAAACAGCGGGACTTCCGGTTTTTGCCCCAATCCCCAAAGCCACACTTGCGAACACGGCAACTTGTTCCGCTCCATTCGTTTCCGGTTTATCGGATGCCGTTCAAACGCCTTTTTGCTGTGTTCCATTAACTCCATCAGTAATTTACTGCCGGGACCAGCCGGCAATGCCGGTCCAATGGATTTATCCGTAAAATCGTGCGGCGGATATGTTTTGGTTTCCCGCAAAAATATCGAACTGTCTTTGACAAGGGCGAGATTCCGATAACTGACACCGGCGTAAAACCAGAGCGGCACCGGCGAAAACGGCACAACGGCTTCGTTCAGCACATCAATCAGACCGGCTGCTTCTTCCGACGGAATATGACCGGCGGTGAAACTTCTCATTATTCCGCCGTCGATATAGACGAGATTGCAGCGGATAACCCAATCATCGGAACGGAACGGAATGCCGAGGGCGGCGGCTTCGAGCGGAGCGCGACCGGTGTAATACCTTTTCGGATGATAGCCGAGCAGACCGAGAGTGGCAACATCGGAACCGGGCGCAAGTTCAACGGGAACGTTATTGCTCCGACCGATAATGCCGGTCTTGGCAAGAGCGTCGAAATTCGGTGTCCGTGCCGCCTGCATCGGAGTCCGGTTGCCGAGGGATTTCACCGGCAAATCCGCACAGCCGTCTGGAATAAGGATAACGTATTTCACTCTTCTTTTTCCGCTTTTTCCGCAAACTTTTCGCAAATGTTAATGAACTGTTCCTCGCGGGCAAGGAACGCACCCACACAGTCCGGGTCAAAATGCTTGCCCCGCCCTTCAACGATAATGTTCTTCGCCTCCTCGTGTGAAAACGCCGGCTTATAAACCCGTTTTGTCAATAGCGCATCATACACATCTGCTACCGCCATTATCCGACCGCACAGCGGAATGTCATCGCCTTTCAAGCCCCGCGGATAACCGGTACCGTCCCATTTCTCGTGGTGCGCCCCGGCAATGTCTCTTGCAATTTGCAGAAACACCGTGCCGGGAAACCGGTCTAAACATTCCGACAGTGTTTTCTCCGCAATCGTCGGGTGCTGTTTCATAACTTCAAATTCCGCAGGGTCAAGCCGACCGGGTTTCAGCAATATCGCATCGGGAATTCCGACTTTGCCGATGTCGTGCAGCGGTGCCGTTTGAAACACGAGCCGGATAAATTCAGGGTCAATCTGGTTACGAAACTTTTCGACCGTCGTCAACTGCTGTGCCAGTACCCGGCAATAGTGCTGCGTCCGTTCCAAATGTGCGCCGGTATCGGAATCACGGGATTCCGCTAACTTCGCTAACGCAAAAATCGCCACATCACGGGTTTCCATTGACAGAATCCGTTCGCCGGCACGCAATCGGGCAAGGACTTCTTCCGCTTTGTACGGTTTGGCAACGAAGTCATCGGCACCGGCTTGCAGCCCCTCGACCATTTCTTCAATGGTGTTATGCCCGGTGAGCAGCAGAAAATAGATGTATCCCGTGAAGATTTCATTTCGGACGGCACGGCACAGTTCGATACCGTTCATCACCGGCATTTCCCAGTCGGAAATGACCACCCGGATAGAATTTTCTTTGAGAATGTTCAACGCATCCCGTCCGTTATCTGCCGTGATAACATCGTATCCGGCGTTGGTCAGGAGACCTTTAAGTGCCATTAAGGCGAGTTTGCTGTCGTCAACAATCAATACTTGCATTAAACTACTCGACGGGCTGTTTTCGATAAGACATAACCGGGGGTATTGTAACATAAGGAAAAGCCGAAATATAGGGCATCGCAATTTTTTCTTTTTTCTCCATACCTCCATACCGGTACGGTATTGCCCCGATTGACATTATTTTGAAAACGGAGAGAATGGCACGCTGTTTTGAACGGCAGTTCCCATAAGCAGTTCGGGGTATTTCGGACAATGACGGCGGGTTCCCCTAAACGGTTCCAAGGAGTATTTGATTACACGGCATCGCTGACACGGGTCTGCGAAGACATCTGTTTCCGTGTTCCGGCGTTATCGCATATTGACATTTCCCGTGTTGCTGTGAGTTTCTCGCAGACGAAGAACGCCGCTCCTTACGGTATTTTTGCTTCCACTACGCCGCTGCGGTTTCAAAACGGAGCGTTAACTCTTGCAAAACGGGGACGGCAATGGACGCTGCAACGCTGTTATCGACCGGACGGCATTGAGTATCTGTACATCTTGTACTTTTATGTTCCGCGGTTCATCGAATTGAAACTGTCGCAGAAACTTGAAACGATTATTCACGAACTTTATCATATCAGTCCCGACTTTAACGGCGACCTGCGGCGGTTCGCGGGACGGTGTTTCGCTCACGGCTCATCGCAGAAAAAGTACGATAAGACCGTTCGGGAGATGACGGACCATTGGCTCAAACAGGAACCACCAGCGGAAGTATGGGACTTTCTGCGGTATAACTACCGGGAACTCGAAGCAGCATACGGCAAACTGTTCGGAACACGGATTATCACGCCGAAAATTATCCCTGTAAGAGTAAGTTAATCGAAGTACCGTGTTTCACGATGCTGCCTTTTTTGCCGGTGGAAGATACGCTTCAAGCACTTCTTTAACCGGAGCATCAAGAACCAGCCGACCGTGTTCTAATAACAGTCCCCGCTGGCAAAGTTTTTTCACGCTGCCGAAACTATGACTGACGAACAGCAGCGTGCGTCCCTCGTTGCGGAGCAGCGTCTCCATTTTTGCCATACTTTTTTTCTGAAAAAACGCATCGCCGACAGACAGCACTTCGTCGAGAATTACAATCTCAGCAAGAAAATGAGCAGCAATCGAAAACGCTAACCTGACCCGCATCCCGGACGAGTACCGTTTCACCGGCGTATCAATAAACTCTTCAATTTCAGAAAACGCAACGATTTCGTCGAACCGTTTGGCGATGTCCTGCCGGCTCATACCGAGAATTGCCCCGTTCATATACACATTGTCGCGCCCGGTTTGTTCGGGATGAAATCCGGTGCCGACTTCCAGCAGCGATGATACTTTACCCCGCAATCGGGCAACGCCTTTGTCCGGGGCAACAATGCGGGACAGCACTTTCAGCAGCGTTGATTTACCGGCTCCATTTTTGCCGATAACAGCAACGGCTTCACCGCGGCGGATGTCAAACGAAACATCGTTTAACGCTAAAAAACGGTCTCTAATCGGAACGGTCGGTACGGAACCGAGCAGCGTGTTCGGGTCTTCCTTTCCGCGGATTTTTGCCCACCACGATTGCATATCCTTTTGCAAGGTACCGTGTCCGACGGTACCGAGGGAATACTCTTTCGATAGGTGAGAAACTTGAATGGCTAACATTGTCAATCTACACCGTGTCGATAAAACGCTGCGATGTATAAGCGAAGGAGGTCAAACCCAAAGCAAGGACGATAACTGTTGTCAATAAACTGATGCCCCAGTACCACGGAGGAACGGTACCGGTACCGAACAGCATATAACGAAACGTTTCAACCGCCGGTATCACGGGATTAAAACACAAAAACCAATGATATTTTTCAGGTACTGCCGACATAGGATAGATAATAAACGACAAAAACATCCACATTTGGATAATAAACGGCGTTGTCAGCGACATATCCCGGTACTTGTACGCCAAGGAGTTAAACAGCAAACCGAAGCCCAGCGCAAGGACAGCGAGGTACAAAATCAGCAGCGGGGCGAATACCAGCGTCCACGACGGGCGTATTTCTAAACCGTTCAGCACATAAATCAGATAAAGTGCGGTCATAAATGACGTTTGCAGACCGAATTTCATCAGATTGCTTAACAACTGCGCAACAGGAACGGCAAGACGGGGAAAATAAATCTTACCGAACAATCCCCCTTGGGATGAGAACAGCGAAGATATGTGGGTGAATGAACCGGCGAAATATGCCCAAAGGGTTAAGCCGGAGAGGTAAAACAGCGGACGGGGAATACCGTCTGTGTAAATCCGCAGAAACACGCCGAAAACGATAACGAACACGCCGCAGGTAATAAGCGGCTGCAAAAGCCACCACAACGGACCGAGAACCGTTTGCCGGTAATAGACAACGAAATCGCGGCGGACGAACATCGCTATCAAATGCCGGTATCGCAACAATTCCGGCAGATTCAGAGCGGTCGTTATTCGCGGCGGAACGATCTCGGTGTCCCACGGACTTTCTTCTATTGAGGGAAAACGTATTTTTTCCGTTGCTGTTGAACTCATTAGCCGGATACTAGAAAAATTGAACAGCCGCGTCAAGAGGAATTATCCGTCTGTTCCGCTGGGGGCGGTACAGAACGGACTATTGGTGGTCGTGCATTACGATTCGGATTCCGTGTTGTCCGCCGTAAAGGTCGTGAATCGTACTGCCGTTCATTTCAGCGGCAGTATGTGTCGAAACGGTTCGGTTCACACAAATCACTTTATTAACACAATGGGCAACGAACCCGACATCGTGCGATACCATTATCACGGTCATTGACTGGTTCAACTCTTCGAGAATACCGCAAAGAATCTGTTCAGAGTTTGCGTCGATGTTGTTCGTCGGTTCGTCCAGCAGTAAAATCTGCGGCTGCGAACACACTGCCCGCGCGATGAGAACCC
Source organism: Planctomycetaceae bacterium (assembly GCA_031261125.1). Classification (GTDB taxonomy): domain Bacteria; phylum Planctomycetota; class Planctomycetia; order Pirellulales; family Thermoguttaceae; genus WRKP01. The sequence continues at coordinate 5,074 of JAISJZ010000131.1, forward strand.
GCTGCCGCTGTCCGCCGGAAAGAACGTGAAACGGTTTGCCGGCACAGTCCTCCAATTTTAACGTCCGCAGTGCTTCATAGGCTGCCTCTTTGTCCCGTTTATTGTAATACAAGTGCCTTGAACGCATCCGTCCCATCAGAACAACATCGAGAACGGAAATCGGAAAGTCGAAATCAACGGTTAAAAACTGCGGTGTATAACCGACGGCGGCACAATTCGCTTTCGGCGGTTTGCCGAGCAGTTGAATTGAGCCGCTTTTCGGTGTCAGCAAACCGAGCATCAGTTTGAGCAGCGTTGTTTTTCCTCCGCCGTTCGGTCCGATGACGCAGGCGAACTCGCCCTGCGTTATCGAAAACACAGCGTTTTCGACAACGGTCTGCGTATCGTAAGCGAACGAAACGGACTGAAATTCGACGGCGTTCATTAAAATCCCCGTGCTGCCCTAATGTCGTCAAAATCCCGCAGATGATACGCAATACCGGTGAAATCCAATGTCCGGCACAGAGACCGCAGAGCAACGCCCATTCCGTCGGGACCGCTGAATCCGCCGAATTGTCCGCCGCCCTTCAAGTGCGGTTCCAAATCCATAAACACGCCGGGCAGCCCGCGGGCTTTCAACTTCTCTTCCAGCGCAGGAAGAATTGACGCAAAGTCGCGGAAGATTCGTTCGTGTCCCGAATCGCCCATATCCGCCGGAACAAAATTCTTCATCTTGTCTTCTTCTATGTGCGCCCCTTTGGCATCCTTCTTGTCTTTTTTAACAATGTAGTCCTTGATGTGCAGCCAGCCGAGACCGGGCTTCATTGTTTCGTACTGTTCGTAAATATCCTGCGTGCTGTATCCCTGCATCGCGATATTCGCTCCGTCGAAAATCAGCAGCATTGCCGGATGATTCACTTGCCGGTAAATCTCGGCAAGGATATGCCCTTCGTGTCCGACGAGGTTTGCCTCGACTTCCAAACCGAAGGTTAAATCGCTGCGGTGGCAAATTTCGGCGATTTTACCGAGTTGGTCAACCGCTTTGGACAGATGTTTTTTGGGGTCGCTTCCTTTCGGCGGATAAAACGAAAAGCCGCGGATGAGTTTCGTTTCCAAAGCGTGAGCCAAATCACACGCCAAGCGGACTTCATCAAGATATTTCTCGAATGGAGCGTAAACATTGTTCGTTCCGTCGTCGATGTCTTCCAACTTGACTTTGCCGATAGGCGAACCGAGCGAGGAGACGTTCAGCCCGTATTCATCCTGAAATTGCCGGACACGCTGAATGTCGGTCTTGGTCAATTTCATCACGTTTTTGATGCCGTCGCCGAGGTTGACAAAGCGGATGCTGTAATACTGCAAACCAAGGGCGGCATAGACAGCGAATTGTTCGACAATCGTTTTATTGGCGGTTGATTCATCAGCAAAACCGGATAGGAAAATACGCGGGGTCGTTTTCATTGAACAATTGGGGTAAATAGTAATGCAGTTGAATTATAGCGAAAGAACGCTCTGTATGCAAGCGGCAACGGCATTGCCGATATATTCCCGAAACCAATACGCGGCAACTAATGCAGAAAGAATGATTGCCGTATTCAAAAAAAGAATCCGCCGCTGAAACCGCCGCTCTTTTTGTAATTTTTCTAAAAGAATTGATGCCGAAGCAGGTCGGGCCGCAGCAATAACATATTTATAGGCGGTTGGTTCTTCTTCCGGCAGCGGCATCGGTCCGTTTTGCCTTTTATCAACTTTCAGAATATCAGACGGAACGATTTTTTCCGCAAGCGAATAAATGTCTTGGTCGGGTGCCGCAATTTTCTGCTGTACCACAAAGGATTCCTGAACCCATTGGGCGGCGTAATGTTCCGGCAGAACGCCTTCGGTGTGCGGCGAAACGAGAAAGCATAGCCCGTCCGATGTTTCACCCCAGCGGGTCGGCTGCACCAGACCGGGCTTTTGACTTGTCTGCCATTCTTTAATTTGCGTTTGCAGCCGTTTGCGGATACGGGACGGCGATAAATTGGTTCGCGGAAGAAAATGCAGTTGAACGATATTGCCGACGTTGAATTCCAACGCACGCCAAACTTCCCCCGTCGCTTCGGCGGCGAGGAGTTTTTGCAGCATAAATTCGCTATTGAGGAGTTGACCGGTCTGCACGGAAACGGAAGAAATGGTTTATTCCGCCCATTGTATCATAGCACCCGCAGAACCGCAATTACTCATAGGGAAAAAACACCTTATTAACCTACCGCACATACCGGTTGTTGCGGTTCGGCACCGGCGTTGCCACCGCAGGCGTTGTAAATGAAACCGGTGAAATCTTTTCTTCGACAACAACCGTGTCAATACTCGCCTGCGGCGTTTCAAATGTTGCCGGTGCCGGCGGAGCAATTACCGGTTCACCCTGCGGAACCTGAACCGGTGTCGATTCGCCGTCGCTGAATATCGAACCGTCCGTTATCGAACCGTTGTCTTGAAACTGTTGATACGCTCCCCGGCTCACGACCCGCGGACGGGTGAAACCGTAATTCAGATAATGACCGGCATCACGTTCCCGCGCCCGCCGCTTCGCATCAAAATATGCTTTCGCAGGCCACATCCCTTCTGCAAGTGCCACGTTATTGTACTCCAACAGCGAACCTTTCCGATAATGCAGAGTCGTAATCGCCAAATTGTAGTCAACAATCGACCGGTAATACGCCGTTTCCGCTTCTGCCTGCCGTTTTTGTGCGTCAAGCAACTGGTCAAGCGTCGTCGTACCAACCCTGTACGCCGCACTAACCGAACTCACCTCGTCGTCCGCCGCTATCCGGCGTTGCAACATCGTCCGGCTCTGTTGATATGCCAAACTGATTTCACGGAACGAATCGGCAAGTTGGTGCGTTAACTCTAACTCCTGTTCTTGCAGCAGCGCACGGGAACGGGCTAAATTCAGTTGAGCATTGCGGACACCGGCTAATTCTTTCCGCCAGCCGAACGGCATCGAAGCGTTCAACCCCATTATCCAACTGGCGTAATCGCCGTTAGTCATCGAGCCGAAGGCGTTGCTGCGGCTGTTATCCGAGTTCAACAAGTCCCGACCGGCACCGTTCCAAACATAACCGGCATTGAAATCAAGCCGCGGCAGAAGGAAATTCTTCGACGCAATCAATTCCAATTCCCGTTTTTTGACATCCCACTTCTGTTTGCGGAGTTCCGGCGACCGAATCAGCGATTCGCACATTATATTCTGCCAATCGAGTTTCAACGGAGCGATAATCGGGTCGTCAACCGGACGAATCAACCGTCCGTCGGTGGAAGTCAGACCGATAATATACCGAAGCGTGTTTTCTGTCTTGAATAAATTACTTTGAGCAACTTCGGTCTGCGCCCGGAACGTAAAGTAGTTGTTTCTCGCCTGGGCTTCGTACTGGGCGCGACCACCTGCCGCACCAAGCGTGTACATTGTGTGGGTTTGCGCCCACGTTTGATGAGCAGAATCCCGACCGGACTTCACCGATTCAAGGTAATGATAGGCGTAGTACAAGTTCCAATATGCCTTCTCAACATCGGCAACGAGGTTCCGCGCCGCCATCTCGAAGTCGTTCAGTGCTGTGTCTGTACTGATGCGGGCAATCGCTACACCGTTGTAGTAGCCGGGCGTACCGGAATCCGGTCCGGCAATTCGGTTGAATTGGATTCCATTACCTTGCAGCAACGGCTGGGTAAATCCGCCTTCCAAGTAGGTTGTCCAAGCGGAATACGGAGCGGAGTAGGCATTGCCTTGATTGACATAAGCCCTCCCGCCGGTTGACATCGTTTTATTGATACCGACGGAGAACGTTCCGCGGTCTCCATTTCCGGCGAAGTTTGCCCCGGAATACGGACTGTTAATAGAACCGCCGTCGGCAACGTCGCTTTTTGCCCAGTTGACACCGGCAGCAAGTTGACCGTCGAATGCTGACAATGCCGCTTCAACTCCGTACCGCGGGTCGCTCTCAATTAAAGCAGGGTCATAGACCGTGCCGACGGAGGCGGGCGATGAAAGCAACTGACCCGGAGTTCCATTTGTACCTGCTTGGGAAAAACTAACACCGTTCAGTGTTCGGATAACTTTGCTGTTTTTCAACGCCATTTGAACGGCTTCTTCCAGCGTTAAATCCCAAAAATTGGCAGGATTCGGATTATCCAGCGTCAGCGGCGGCAAGGAATTACAGACCTCCGGCGTTGATGATACTTCGGTATCCGGGTAATCAATCCGAGTCGCTTTACTGATGAATTTCTTCTGGTACTGTCCCTTTTCGGTCAGGTAAAGCGGCTGCTGCGGATGGCAGCCGACGAGGCAAATGCTTGCGAAGCAAGCCCCGGCGATGACCGCAGTGAAACGTCGGAGACAATTCATTTCTTCACTTCCTTGTAGTATGGATAACCGAATCATTCGGTCGAAACGTTCCCTTCGATAAAATCGTTTTATTGGGCGGAATATATGAAATAATTCTATCGAATGAAAGAGTAATTTCTGATATTCCGTCATCATAAACGGTATTTAAGGAAAAACCGTTGTTTCCCGTAATCCTATTATCGTCTATGTAATCAGAAAAGTTTAGTTAATCCGAAAATTTTCTGTATTTCTTTGACTTTATTTAATAGGAAATGTTTGCGCAATTTGCGTATTTTACAATCAGATATAGTCCCCGTAATAGATACCGTGAACGTTGTTCTTGTTTCTGACCCGGTTATTCGGTTCCTGAATCAGCACCGTTGTTTCCGGCGGAATGGACTGCGTGAGCCAAACGCTGGAACCGACGACGGAATCGTGACCGACAACCGTTTTTCCGCCGAGAACGGTGGCATTGGCGTAAATCACGACGTTATCCTCAATCGTCGGGTGCCGTTTGGCATCGCGGACAAGTTCGCCGTGTTCATCTTTCGGAAAACTTAATGCCCCCAGCGTTACACCCTGATACAATTTCACCCAGTTGCCGATGACACACGTCGCTCCAATCACAACACCGGTGCCGTGGTCGATGAAAAAATACTCGCCGATAGTTGCGCCGGGGTGAATATCAATGCCGGTCTTGCTGTGCGCCCATTCCGTCATCATCCGCGGCAGCAGCGGAATCCCTAGTTCATAAACGGCGTGCGCCAGCCGATAGACGGTAATTGCTTCCAAACCGGGATAACAAAAAATCACTTCGTCTTGTGATTTGCACGCAGGGTCCCCGGAGTATGCCGCCGCGACATCCTTGTTAAGCATCCGCCGAATGTCGGGAATCTTCATCAGGAAATCCACCGTTTTACCGCTTGCAATCTGTTCAATGGACTGCCGCTTTTCCGGCGAACAACTGCACGAAGAACCGCCGCCGTGGCACAACGCCTGTTCAAACACCGTACAAAGTTTGTCGTGCAGTTGTCCCAACAGGTCGCCGATATAGTACATTATGTTCGACGAATGCAGCCGGTCTCTGCCGCGGTAGCCGGGAAAGAGAATCTCTTTCAGGTCCTCGATGATACCGGCAACGTTGTTGTAGTTCGGCATCGGACACAAGTCGAGATGATGCGTCGTTCCTGTTTCCCGGTACGTTGCAATAATCTGTTCTGTCAATTCCGGCAGAAGCAGTTTCTGTTCAAAGTAATAAAGCATATATCAATAATTGATAACGGATAGCGGATAACGGATAATTATCAATCATCAATGAACAATTATCAATTATGCGGCGAATCAAACTGGAAATTTCCTATGACGGCACAAACTACTCCGGCTGGCAGAAACAGCCGGACGTACCGACAGTTCAGGGAACGCTGGAATTGACACTGCGGGAAATTACCAAAGAAGACAACATTGCGGTTACCGGCAGCGGGCGGACTGATGCCGGCGTTCACGCTCTTAAACAAGTTGCCGCTTTTACCACGCAGACCGCCTTGCCGCCGGACGTGTTTTTGCGGGCGTTGAATGGACTGCTGCCGCTTGACATTCGGATTCTCAATGCCGCGGAAGTTGCGTTGGACTTTCATCCGATTTCCGATGCAACAGGCAAACGGTACCGGTACCTGATTGACGATAATCGTCCGTGCAATCCGTTCACCCGGAATTATACTTGGATTGTCCGCAAACCGCTGGACGAAAACGTTATCCGGGACACGGCTCAACCGCTGCTCGGACAGCACGATTTTAAGTGTTTTCAAACGACCGGTTCGCCGCGGAAAACAACGGTCAGAACCGTTACAGATGTTTTGATACAGCGTATTCCTTCCACCGTGCTAACCGGCGGCGCAGTTGCCGGTTCTCCGCTTTCTATTGAAATACAGGCGAATGGTTTTTTATACAATATGATGCGGGCTATTGCCGGTACGCTTGTTGATTTGTACATTAGGGGGAAAGAACAAGTTCTTTCGCTGACGGAGATTATCGAATCGGGTGACCGTTCGCTTGCCGGTCAAACGGCACCGCCGCATGGGTTGTATTTGCTGGACGTGTTTTATTAAATGGATAGGCCCGGCGGCTTAAATTTTCGCGGGTAACCGGAAAACGGAAGCAGCACAGCCCTATTCCGCGTTACCGAACAAACCTAGTACCGTTATGTTCACGATTCACTGCCCTACTTGCGATTCCAAACTCGTTGTCAAAAACAGCGAAGTTGTCGGACGAATTCTTCCTTGTCCGAAGTGCGGCAGTATGGTACTGGTGCAAAAAACAAACGGAGAAACCGATAAACTTGACGAAGCATTACAGCAAGGATTAGACAATGGCGGCGGGCAGGATGTATTCCTGCGTTTTCCCACGGCACTGGAACGGGAAACGGACTCCGGCATCATCAAAGCGGACCTAACACAGCAAAGAACGCAGGAGGAACCGGTTCTTATTACCGAAAAAGAGTTAAAGACCCGAAAGATTCTCCTTACAGTTCTCGGCGGTTTGGTTGCTGTTCTTCTCGCTGCTGCCGGTGTTCTGTTTGTTTTGCCGAACAAACCGGTTGAACATTCTGCCCCCGTGGAGTCGGCTGCCCAGGAACCGGTACCGGAACCGCCTGCCGCAGTCAAACCGCCGGAAATAAAAAACGAAGAACCGGAACCGAAAGAAAACCCGCCCGTTCCTGAACCTGCTGCCGTTGAACCGGAAAAACCGAAAGACGAATCGGAACAGTTATCAGCACTCTTGGAAACGGTGCCGGCGGAGCCGCCGAATCCTGAAATCCGCAGCACGACCGATGTTCTTTCGGACATCGAAAAGAGGTTGCCCGGTTTGCTGCAACCGGCGGCGGTGTTGACGCTCAATATTCCGAAACGGCTGGCGATTCCGCTGCAAGAGTTGACGTTGCGGCAAACACCGTTGTACAAGGTAATGCGTCAATTTTCCGAATTGACGGAAGTTCCGCTCACGCTGGACGTTAATGAATTCCGATGCAGGGAAATCCGTGTTGACGTACCGCTCACGCAGCACTTGGAAAACGGTACCGCCGGTGAATTCTTGCAGCAAATTTTGAGACCGCTCGGACTGGAACCTGTCATCGCCGACCGGCAAATTTTAATAACGGTGCCGAAAGAAGAGAAAGAAAAAATCCTTGAACAAAAATTCGATGTCAGTGATTTAATAAAAAATCAGAATATCAATAATTTAGCGGCAATGCTGCGGCAACTGGTTGACTTATCCGAATCCGAATTACAAGTTGACGGTTCAGTCATTATTGCAAAGTCCAACCGGCGGATGCTGGACGAAGCGCAGCGGGTGCTGGAACAACTGCGGGTGATTCGGGGACTTCCGCAAGCGGCGCACGTTCAGGGGGAATTGCTGGCACCGGAAGCGTTTTGTTGGGATTTGCTGCTCGCCCCGATGACGTTAAACTACTATCGACCCGTTCCGCTTACCGAAGTGCTGGAACAAATCGAATCAAAAACGGCGTTGAAAATCCTCGTTGATAATCAATCGCTGAACCGCTCGGCAGCACCGCTTAACACGCTGCGCTGTACTGTTCAATGCAATAAGGGAACGCTTAACGAGGCGTTGGAAAAATTACTTGCATCGGCGGAATCCGCATCGTTGACATTTCGGGTAGTTGACAGCAGTACGATTGAAATAACGACGAAGGAAACGGCACAGGAACCGGAGAAAATGACTGTCGAAGTTCATCAACTTCCCGGCAAAGAGCCGACAGCGACATTGCCGGATTTTACAAAGACCGTTCAATCGGCATTTGCGCCGAACCGGTGGTACAGAGCGGACGATACGCAGACGCGCCGGTTCGGTACGGTTGTGATAGACGAACTGTCACATTGTTTTCTTGTCCGTCAAAGTCAGCCGGTACAGAGACAGATTCGGCTATGGGTCGGAAAGAAGACGGGCGGGACAAGTCCCGCCGCTGACACAGAATAATTTTTACAGATAGTACGGTTTTTTCGTCTGTTTCGGTTTTGTATTGTCATCAGGAATCTCACGAACCCAGATATTACGGAACTTCAGCGGATTACCGTGGTCTTGCAGTGAAATCGGCACCCTTTCATCGTGCCACTTGTACGCCGGCGGCTGGTCGTAAAACGTAATGCCCTCAATTTCGTGATGGTTAATCACGAGTACGCCGTTTTGAATTACGGTAACGTATGCCGGTCGAATGACTTCCGGGTCTTTGCCCTCTACCGCTTTCAATACAGGGCGGTTGAAAATAATATCGTAGGTCTGCCATTCGCCGGGTTTGCGGCAAACGTTGACCTGCGGCGCACGCTGCTTGTAAATCGAGGCGCACTGTCCGTCGAAATACGTTTTGTTATCGCCGTAAGAATCGAGAACCTGTACTTCATACGGACCGAAAAACACGCCGCTGTTGCCGCGTCCTTGGTCTTTGCCTTTAACTTCGGCTGGCGTTGCAAATTCGATGTGCAGTTGAACCGAACCAAATTTTTGTTTCGTTTCAACCGAACCGGAACCGGGTTTAACCGTTATGACACCGTCTTTGACATCCCATTCTTTGTTCCACGCCGACATATCTTTACCGTCGAACAGAATGACGGCATCTGCCGGCGGGTCGCCGTATTTTTCGCCCGGCCGGACAACTTTCGGTTCCGTCCATTCGATTCCGCTGCGCCAATCCTTCGCAGACGCAGTTGCCGCCAGACAGGCGGCGAACAACACAAACAACACGGTTAACTTTTTCATAAAAAACAAAGGGTAAGGGTTAATAAACCCGCACCGCTGGTGCGGGGTGAATATTACAAGATGCCCGGTTCTTTAACTTCGATGCCTTTTAACGCCATCTTCAACGCCTCAACATTCGGGGCAACTTCAAACGCTGTTGCCCGGTCAATTTTTTTTGCCTGCACAAGGTCTTTCAAACTCTTCGTGAAGTCCTGCATCCCTTCGAGTTCACCGATACGGATAGCATCGCTCAACTTTTCGTCTTTCTCTTCCAAAATGAGTTTGCGGACCGTGGCGTTGAAAATCATCACCTCAACCGTCGGCACCCGCGACACACCCGGCATACACGACGGCAGCAGTTTTTGAGCGACAATTCCCTTCATATTAAACGCAATCGAAGAGCGAATCGCCTTGTGCATCGAAGCCGGAAACAAGTCGAGAATACGTCCGATTGTACTTGCTGCCGAAGAAGCGTGAATTGTTCCGAAGACCAAGTGTCCCGTTTCCGCGGCGTGAATGGCGGTTTCAAACGTTTCTCTATCGCGCATTTCGCCGACGAGCATCACATCGGGGTCTTCCCGGACGGCGTGCTTCATCCCGATAGAAAAGTCAATCACGTCCTGCCCGATTTCCCGCTGATTGATGAGACATTTATCGTCTGTGAACAAAAATTCAATCGGGTCTTCCAGTGTCAGGATATGTTTCTTGTAATTGGCGTTGACCCAGTTGAGCATTGACGCAATCGTTGTACTTTTACCGGAACCGGTAACACCGGCAAGCAGAATCATTCCTTGGGAATACTTGCACAGCGAGTACAAAGAGGGCGGAATATGCAGTCCTTCGAGCGGCGGAATGTAATTGTTAATACGCCGGGCAACCAGACCGAGATGTCCCATCTGTTGCAGCACGTTGACACGGAACCGCCACGTTACACCGTCAACGTCGCAAGTGTGCGCAAAGTCCGCCCCGCCGGTATCGTTCAGAATCTTCCGGTTCCGCTCGTCCATAATAGCAAGTATGTTCCTCGCCATTTCCTCGTCGTCAATCGCGGCGCGGTTCAACGCCTGCAATTCGCCCTTAATGCGGACGAGCGGCGGCTTATCAACTTTCAGATGCAAGTCGCTGCCCTGCAACTTCACCAGCGCACGAAACAGTTTGTCGATTTCGTACTCTTTCTTCTTCTTAACGTACCGTTCTGTTAACGCAGCAATATCGGACATTGTTTTTCCTGTTCTGCAAAGCGGCTCTTGCCGCTGCTGTTGTGCCGTCAGATTATATCACAGGAGAAATCAATGTACAACACTGTCCTGCCCTCCGTACTCTTCGTACCCCGGCAGAAAATCCAAATCAAGCCATCTGTAGTAGAAGGGTCTGTCCGTAAAAGTGATGTACTGCCAGCCGTCCTTGTGAATGTATGAAGAAAACCGTTTATCCTTTTTCGCCGCAATCACTTTTTCGTCAGCAACGGGTTCATACCGCATCGCTTTGCCGGTAACCGGACACGCTGGTATTGCATCCAAATAACCGCCGGACACTAATTCGTCTAATGTCTTCGGCAGCGTTTCATTATGTTCTTGATAATACCAATTTAACGCCGAACGAACGAGGTGCAAACGCAACTGTGATTGACTATTGAAATAATAGCAATGGTCGGTGAACCAACCCCAAAGAACATCGTCAAAAACAATACCGCTGCCTTTCCAGCCGTAGGAGGGCGACAATTCGTATAACTGCCGCAGAAGCGGGTCGCCGTCAATCTTTGCTTTATTGTCTTGATAATATCTGCTGTCAATACCCGCCTGAAACATATCGACTCCCTGCCGCAGGGCATAACCCGCCAAAACATCACTGAGCAACTTCCGGTTCAGCCGCCGCATCGTCCGCTGCCGCTCCCACGGTAAAAACTGAAACATCCGCAAGCGGAAAGTAAATTCTGCACGAAGACGTTTTTCCGAAGGCATCGTTGCGGATTTTGCTAATCGGTACCGATTGGCATAATCTTGCAGCAAAGACGTTTCAAAATCCAACTGGCGTTTCATACCGTCTTTAATTATGCCGGTTCTCCGTTTCGCTCTTTCCAACGGTGAGAATAACGGAATTTTCCATTCCCGTTTCGCTCTATTTAACGGTGTATTCGGCGCATCGTCAATCAGTTGTCCGTGAATAATTATTTGAACCTCACTTGTATCAAATCCCCAGATACTGCCGTTCTGCCATTCGCTTTGCTGAAATGGTTTGTTCAGCGAAGCAGCGGTCTGTTCAAATAACTTGTGCCGCTTTTCAACGCTTAACTGTTCCGGCATATTTACTTCTGCAAACATTTTTTCAATTTCGGACAGCGGCACAAACGGAATGGAGTAAATCCGTACCGGCGGAACGGCGGCAAGAATCACAGCACTGGTGCAGAAAAACGGCACAAGAATCCTGAACCGGTTCCGCCAAGTGCTGTATTCCCGCAGCCAGCCGATTGTCCGCAAGTATGATGCAAAAATCAGCATTATGCACAGCGGCATTGTTGTCCACAGCGGATTGAACCCGCAAAACATAATGCCGAAGAGCATCCAAGCAAACAACAGAACGCTGCCCGCTGCCGTTAATGCAACCGCAACGATTTGATTCGACAACGAAATAGACATAAACGTACCGGCAGCAAACGGAATGAGCCAGCAGGCGGTAATGAACGGAATCATAAACGATGTATAACGGAAATAGTCAGACAATTCCCAATCATTGCGGACACTGTATAATGAGAAGACATTACCGGGTCCGTAAATAGAGAAAAACATAACGAGCGGAATTGCCGCAACGGCGGCAAAGGGCAGGATTCTGCTGAACCAAACCTTGGACGGCGAAACGCCGAGCCGGCTTAACAAGCGGTACGAACCGTTTTTCTGGTCGGGGGCAAAAATGCTGCCGCAGTAAAACAGGTAGTAGCAAACGGCAAAAAGAAACAGAAATGTTTTATCGAGGTTCAACAGCAGATTTTGCAGCAGCGGTTCGGTACGGATGTTGTTTGCCCAATAGATGCCGAGTATCACGGAGAGTGCCATATTGCTCAACAGCACTGCCCGCGATTGCCGGATACAATGAAATGTAAGAGAAAAGAAAGGGGATTTCACAGGAAAGTAAGGAAATGTCAGGGAAGATTTTATGGCAGAACTTCCCTTGCCTTTTCTATGAATTAAATGGTTCTGCCTTTCAACATTAAACCACCGTCTCATTCCCCGCACCGCGAACAGTGCAAGGACGGCACAAATGACGAGCCGCAACGGAACGGCGCGAAGATACGCTTCTTGAATCTGTGTTGAATGATTTGCAAAAACAGCGGCGGCAGCATAACTTTCCAATGATGCACAAAGGTACGTCAATAGAAGAGTATGAATCATACTTCGGCATCGCGGCGACCAGAACAAGCCCCAAGCCGACGCTTCAACAATACCGGTGCCGAAGATGCCCCATAGTGCCGCATCACCGAAATCGACACGGGTGAAATTTATCAGTTGCCAAACGGCTGTCAACGCCAGCGAACCGGTGAGCATCAGCACCGTTGACACCGCAATCCAAGCGGATTTGCCGAACATAATATCTTTCACGGACACCGGCAGCCGGCGCAGAAACGAGAACGTTTGGTCATCGTGTTCCGCGGCGAAGGAAACAGCAGCGGCGGCACCGGCATACATTACGGTAATGAAAACTGCAATGACGAAGTATAGTGCCGGCTGCGGATAACCGAAAAACGTTACGAAAAACGCTCCGCATTGCGCAAACAGACACAGCATAAGCATTGCTGCCAACAGTGCCGTATATTGCCGGTATTCTTTATAAAGTATAGCGTACATATTATTATTCAGCGGAGTTCAAGGGGTTCAAGGGGTTCAATTGCAAATGCTAACGGTATCGTTGCTTCGCCGAGTATCAACTTTTTTTCCTCTTTCCGGTATTCAACTTTTTTACCTTTTACCGAGTCGCTCGGCAGTTTTGTCAACAAACCGTCTTTGATGAGTACGTCCAAATTCTCCGGCAGCGTGTTATTATGTTCCAAGTACCATAAAAACAACGCCTCATAGACAGGACGCAAACGGACGTTTTCTATATCTCCGACTTTTACTACTGCGCGAATCGACGGGTTTAATAGAAAATCGGTAATTTCCATATTCCTTTTCAGGCGGGAATCCCGCCGTTTTCGGAAGTCCTGCGCCAGGCGAAGTGATTCCGGGTCTTTCAAAACACCGGCACGTTCCAATGACAGGATAACGTTCAGCCGTATCAGCCGTTTTCCGCGGTACTTTTCCCAAAAGCAAAACATAGAGAATATTTCCCATCGTTTCCCATAACCGCCGCCATATCTGTCGCCGAAAATGTTCTTTCCGTCCCGCAGAAAATTCTGCTGATTCCGGAGATACTCAACCATTTCTTCTTGCAGCGCAGGCATCTTATCCGCGGCGTTCTGCTGAACGCTGATTTGTTCCCGAAGGTATTCTTTGAGCGTTCCGGTAAATGGATTGCCCTGCTCATACCGTGCCTTATCATTTTGCATTACGGAAAAATTGGAATCGGCAAGGATAAAAGAATGTTGTGCCGCGAACAATTCTTTGTAGTATTCCGTTGTGAACCGATTTGACGGTTCGCCGTTCTGTGCTGAAAGCAGCAGGGCATTTAATTGTTCCGGCGGTATTTTCTCTTTAATGTCCGCTGTTTGCAAAGCATTGTTTAACTGTTCCCAAGACACAAGCGGAACGGAATAAATCCGATACAGCGGAACAGCAACGGCAGTAATGATTATAACGGCAAACACCGGAACCAGCGGTATCAATCTGCTTCGCCAAGTGAATTGTTCCTGAATCCAATAAGCGCAGCGGATGCGGGAAGCAAGGAGTAAGGCAATACTCACCGCCGCTGATGTCAACAGGAAATTCGTACCGAAGAGCAGCCATAAACTAAGATTAACGATAATAATTCCCAGTGCTAAACCGGCGGTCAACGCAACCGAGACGATAATACTTCCGCAGGAAACCGAAACAAACGATGCCGTCGCTAACGGAATAAGCCACACCGCTATATCTAATTCGACCATCACCCATTGCTTGTTCATTTGTATGACAAGGTCTTCCGACCGGGAAAGAGCATTCGGTCCAAGCGCATCAACATACGGAAACACAAGCAGCGGTAAATATATCAGCAGGACGGGCAACATTCTGGTCTGCCAAACGGTACCGGCAGAAACTCCGCATCGGGTCAAAAAGCGGTACGAACTGTTGCGGTGGTCTTGGGCGAAAATCAGACCGAGAAACACCGCCAGCAGAGTATGCCCGACCGGAATGAGCCAAACCGTCCACTGTCCGTCGTGCCGAAAATGCCACGGGGTAAAACGCATCCCGAAATAAAACGCGAGGAGCATCACAACGCTGACGATACCGGTTAAATAAATTGCCCAAGATTGCCGGAGGGTTTGAAATAACAGCGTTACAAACGGCTTTTTTTGCGGATAATGAATCGTGAATGATAGTGATATTCCAAAGCGTTTCTGCTGTCCGCTTGCGTCATTATTCATTATAAACCACTTTCTCATTCCCTTAACCGCAAAGAACGCAACGATAATATCGGCAACGGCACGGAGCGGTACGCTGGAAGAGTACGCCGAGAGTATTGATTCGGTATAGCCAATGAGGTTAGCGAAGAGCCAAGCGGTGAAACCGGCGCAGAAATACGTTAACAGCACCGCTTTGATTTGACTTCGGCACCGCGGCGACCAGAAAAATCCCCAAACGAGTGTGTCGATAATACCGAACCCGACGGCACCGAACATTTCCCAACTTGCCGGTTGCGGAACGTAGTGTCCCAGCGTAAAGAACAGTCCGTAAAAGTAATCGGAGAACAGCGCGAGAACAAACGTTGCTGTCAACACAATGAACGTGGAACAGATAACGAATGTACTTTTCCCCTGGGTAATCGTTGACGGGGCAATCGGCAGCCGGCGCAGGAACGCAAACGTACTTTCATCTTGTTCGGCAGAGAACGAAATTGCCGCCGCAGTTCCGGCAAAAAGCATCGTGATAAACAGCGCAACACCAATGAAGTTAATGTGCTGATACGCTGCGTCCGCATTGTCGAACCAGAACAGCGGCGCAATTTGCATCAGGAAGCACAACACAACCATTGCGATAACCAGCGGATAATGCCGGCGGAACTCTTTGGCGAATATCGTGAACATTTTTGTTTAGCCGGGCGGCTTCCCGCCGGTGTTAACGGTTACAGAAGGTTCTAAAAACCATCAGTTTTTTATGGTAAAGACAGTTTTTAGAAGTCCCCTTCATTCATCAGTCCGATGAAAATCTCTTCCAGCGACGGTGTTCGGATTTCAAACCGGGACACATTCGTATCGCTCTTCAATGTTTCCTCCGCACCGCTGCGCAAAGTGCTGCCGAGAATCGAAATGTCCCGGCCGGAAACACGCTGTTCAATGATGCTGTCAAACAATTCGAGGATTGTCCACCCCGGCTCGTTGAGAGTTAACGTCAATAACTTTGTACGCTGTTTCAACGTTTCCAACGGTTCAACGAGTAAGAGTTTCGACTTCTTCATTACCGCCACCGTATCGGCAACCCGTTCCACTTCGCCGATTTGATGCGACGATAAGAACACCGTTTTGCCCGTTGCCGCCCGGTCAAGCATACTTTCCAAAAATTCCCGCCGCACCAGCGCGTCCAAACCCGATGTCGGTTCGTCCAGAATCAGCAACTCCGGGTCGTGTGCTAACGCCAAAGCCAGCGAGACCTTCGCCCGCTGCCCTTTCGACAAGGATTTAATGGCACCGGTCGGCGGCAATTCGTACTCTTGGAGAAGTTCACCGTACCGCTTCAAATAATCCGGCGGATAAAACGCCGCAGAGAACCTGCCGATTTCCTGTACGCTCATCCAATCGTACAGTATCGGCTGTTCGGGAACATAGCCGACGGACTGCCGGATTTTCAGGTCGTCTTTCAGGCAGTCCAAGCCGAGGACGGTACTGGTGCCGCTGTCCGGTCGGCAAAGACCGAGCAGCGTCTTGATGGTCGTTGTTTTGCCCGCCCCGTTTTCGCCGAGCAGAGCAAAGACCGTGCCGGGTTCAACGGTGAACGAAACATCGTCAAGGGCAGTGTT
>JAISJZ010000139.1 GCA_031261125.1 Planctomycetaceae bacterium
TGTAGCGTTATACTCAACACAATTTGATAATGTGTTCGTTTTGGATTGTATTACAACTGCTGAAATTCGCGAGGTTAAATCGGCGGTTCAAAATATCAATGAGATAGATTTAGAACGAATCATTGATTCATCGGATACCACAGCGGGGATTATAGAAATAGAAAAGTTAGTCAAAGTACGGAAATTAAACAATACCATTGGTAACAGTTTGAAAAATTTGTATTTATATAAATGTCAAATTTGCGGTCGCTTCATCGGTGATAAATATGGTGCAACTGTCATACACACTCATCACATCGAAATGTTTTCTACTTCGCTCAATAACAATCCAAGCAATATAATGATTGTATGCCCTAATCATCACGGAATAATACACGCAGTCAATCCCATTTTCGATAGGAGAAAGTTGGCTTTTATTTACCCAAACGGATATATCGAGGGATTAAAATTGAATAAGCATTTATGAACTGGTAAAAAGTTTGGAGCAAAAATGGACTTGCTTCTTTTGTATAACAACGTCTTTGCGTCAAAATGTTTTGACAAAATTGTCAATGAAATAAAAGATTGCGGTTTTCACTGCGGAGCAACATATACTCCGCCGAATGAATATGCTGTTGCAATCGAACATCTTCGGGCAAAGAAAAAAGAAAACCGTAATGTTCGGGTTTACATAAAAATGATGCTTGCGATTTACGACCGCATCGCTGAAAAATTATCGGATGAAGAACAAACGAATTTCTATCTCGAAAGAGAACGGCGAAATCTGCTGTATCCGATTTACGCCGATGTCAAAGCAATTCTTGATTTCGATAAAGAATATAAACGGACACACAAAATTGGATTATCAGAACTTTATGAAAAATTATTTAAGCGGACTGCCCGTGTTCGGTATATTGACTTTAATCAAGGCGTTGATGCCCGGCTTGTTACTAATGAAAAAATGCAAAAACTCGCCGAACTCAATATCCGTCCGCTGCGGATTGCGTTTGACCGCTTGAAAATGAAAGACATATACATCAAAGCGGTTAAAACGGCAGTAAAATACGGCATTAAAAATCTGTCAAACTATTTACTTTACAACCACAATGATAAACCAGAAGAACTATATGAACGGCTGAAAATAAACGTTGATTTATGCGAAGAACTCGGCAACAATAAAGCCGGTGTTTCGATTTATTCCTTTCCAATGAAATATCATCCGATTGATGACCCGTTGTATTTTGACAACCGTGATTACATCGGCAAGTATTGGAACAAAAAATTTATCCGTGCTATCCAGGCAGTGTTGAATTCGACCAAAGGCAAAATCGGTCGCGGAAAAGCATTTTTTGAAGAAGCATTCGGACGAAACATTGACGAATTTATGGATATTATGCGGATGCCTGAAACGTTTATCATTCACCGCTTCAAATACAAAGAGAACCAAACGAAAGAATGGCGAAAACAGTTCAATGCGTTAAACGAGGAACAACGGACAATGGTTGAAGAATTCATTGCGGCAAATGTCTTTTCGGACTTCAGCGGAATTCAAGAAAAAAAAATTCTTGCTGTAC
Organism: Planctomycetaceae bacterium; assembly: GCA_031261125.1. Classification (GTDB taxonomy): domain Bacteria; phylum Planctomycetota; class Planctomycetia; order Pirellulales; family Thermoguttaceae; genus WRKP01. The sequence continues at coordinate 1,554 of JAISJZ010000139.1, forward strand.
TTGAATTTTATAAAACCAAACGAGATAAGTAGAAAACCATTTGGTTTTATTGTCCGGTGAGAATGGTAACACTTGTTACACTATTTACCGATGCAGAATTTCGAGAACACCGTATCCAAGATGTCTTCGGTATAAACACTGCCGTCGATTAAACCCAAAGCATTAACGGCGTTCCGCAGTTCGGCAGCAAGTAATGATTCGTCGGGAGAACCGCTGCATAATTGCAGAGCGAAACAAAGGGACTCAACGGCGGTATCAACGGCACTTCGGCACCGCACCGCCGTACTTTCCACTGCGTCAGAATTGGTCAGCGTCTTTAAGCAAGTCGATAGTTGTTCGTTGATAGTTGACAGTGAAGAATCCTTTCTCCATATTCCCCACCTATCCTGCCGCAAGCGGCTGTGGCTGACACTCCACTCTCGTTCGTTCGGATTTCCGTTTTCGCGGCAGTGAATCACAACATCGGCGCAGTCCAAGATTTGTTTCGACAAATTCACCGCGGCAGTATCAATTTCATTCATTATCCCTTGTCCATCGTTAATTATCAATTCATCAACACCGGCGGTGTCGAACAACTTGCAAACAATGCCGCCGAAGTTCACGTCCGCTTCCAAGTAATCCCGCGTTGTGCCGGCAACAGGCGATACAATCGCCTTGTCTTGACCGGCCAATAAATTGAAGAGCGTGCTTTTACCGGTATTCGGCGCACCGTACAGCACAACAACCGGCTTTTCGTTTGACACAAACCGGTTCCGAATTCGTTTCTGAAACTCTTCAACGCCGTTCAATGCTTCCTGAATACTCCGGCAAATTCTGTCAGGAGTGATAAACTCGATGTCTTCTTCGGGAAACTCAAACGCTGCTTCAATGTCCGCCAGCGTGTCAATCAGTTGTTCCCGAATTTTTTTCAAAGACGAAGGCAAACCCCCGTCGGATAATTGATTCAACGCAGACCGCAACGCCGCCGGATTCGCCGCATCAATGACACCGAGAACCGCTTCTGCCTGCATTAAATCAATTCGACCATTCAGAAATGCCCGCTGCGTAAATTCGCCGGGTTCAGCAAGACGGACCGTTTTCGTTTCTATCAATTTTTGAACGATTGCGTCCAGCAGCGGCGGACTGCCGGCAGTATGAATCTCGGCTGCTTCTTCGCCGGTGTATCCGGTACCTTCACGCCAATAGAAAATTCTGGCAGGAAGCGGCGATGAAAAAACGGATAATTGACAGCGGAGAACGGAGAATGACGGCAGTTCCCCATTACCCGTTAGTTGTTTTACAGCAAGCAGCGAGTTTGTGCCGGACAAGCGGACGATGCCGCGGTACGCTGCACCGGAAGCAGAGCATCTCGCTGCGATAGTGTCGGTAAGCATTAACCAGCAGCCGTTTCAGTATTTTCTTTTTGATGCCCCCGTATCAATCGAGGAAACTAATCAGGTCCTGACTGCGCGTCGGCTGCTGCAACTTGCGGATTGCCTTCGCCTCAATCTGACGAATCCGCTCCCGCGTTACCTTAAAAATATGACCGACTTCCTCTAACGTGTAAGAATAACCGTCGCCGATACCGTAACGCAGTTTGATAATCTCCCGCTCCCGATAACTCAACGATTTCAACACCTTGTTCAAGCGGTTCCGAAGCATATCGTTTCCGGCATTCACCGACGGACTTTCCGCGCCGGCATCCGGCAACAAATCGCCGAAATGCGAATCCTCACTGTTGCCGACCGGACGGTCAATGCTAATCGGATACCGGTTCATTGATTGAATCCGGCGCGTTTCCTCAACCGGCGTACCCGATGCCTCCGCAAGTTCTTCCGTTGTCGGTTCACGTCCCAACTCTTGGAACAACTTCTTGGAAACGTTCCGCATCTTCGACATCGTTTCAACCATATGCACCGGTATCCGAATCGTTCGGCTCTGGTCAGCAACAGCACGGGTAATCGCCTGACGAATCCACCACGTCGCATAAGTGCAAAACTTAAAACCGCGCCGATACTCGAACTTATCCACCGCCCGCATCAGACCGGCATTACCTTCCTGAATCAAATCAAGGAACGTCAAACCGCGGTTGCGGTACTTCTTCGCAATCGAAACGACAAGCCGAAGATTGCCTTCGGACAAACCCTGTTTCGCCTCCTGATACTTCGCAAACAACTCTTTGACATACTTCACCCGGCTGCGCAAACTCGCCGGCGTTTCCTGCGTCAGTTGCAGAATGTTGCGGAACTCGTCAAGCCACGGCTGCCGCTCATAATCAGGACGACCGCTCGCCTTATGCTGCTGAATCCGAACCTTTAACTCATCGACCCTGCGGCTGAACTCTTCCAAGGTGCCAATCATCTGCTCAATCCGCTGCGTCCGCAGTCCTAACTCTTCGATGAGGCGGACCGCCCGGCGGCGGGAACGCCCCAACCGGCTCCAGGCAAACCGGCGGTCAATGTCCGAACGGGACTTGCTCGTTGCGACACGGTAATCCCGGCGGTTGCGTTTGACCATCCGTTCCAGCGTTTCGAGGTTGTACGGAAACCGCTTTACAATCTGTTGTTTCTCCAGCGAGTCAATCGCGGACACCTGTACGTTCCGGTCAAACGGCAATTCATTGTGATGCACCCGGCGCAGAGTGCGGACGGCGTGCTGTAAAACATAATCACATTCCATCAACTTCGCCCGAAACTTTCGCCGTGCGCCTTCGATTTGCCGGGCAAGCGCAATTTCTCTCGGTCGGTTAAGCAGCGGAATCTCTCCCATTTGTGTCAGGTACATCCGCACAGGGTCGTCCGACCAAATTTCGCCGGCTTCAAGTTCGAGCAGTTGCTTTTCGTCAAACGGTTCGACGGTGTCGTCATCGTCGTCAGCCAAAACCGTGCCGAGCATTTCGTCGTCGTCGATTTCGGATACCTCCAAATCGGCGAGGACATCTTCGTCGGGGGGCAGGGTATCGTCAAAATCGTCAATATAGGAATCTGAATCGTACATATTAGGCAGGGAATATAGGTTTTTTGGGGGGAGAACGCTAAGTAGGAATACGGATAAACAGCGGTTTTTGTTCGCACCAAATTATACTACACAACTCGGCATAGTGCCGAGCGTTGTTTTCATTTGGAAGAAAATTAGGATTAGGCAAACCGGCGAAACTCAACACGCCGATATGCGGAGTTGTCATCGGAACCGTTCAATAGTTCCGCCCGTCCATAAGAATTATTTGGTGCCTGAATGTCTTAACCAAATAAAGCGGGAAATTCCGACCGAAACGCCGAAAACAAAGAGTGGTGTTGAGTACATAACGGATGTAAGGGGTAAGCAGATTAACCGCCGCGGAACAATTTACGCTCTATACTAATACTATTATATCGCTGTTTCTGAAAAAAATCAAGTGTTTTTTTCCTTTTTTTTGAAAAAAAATTAAAGTCCGCATTTAGCCACGCCGTTTGCCGACAGGAAGCATCGAACCAATTTTAACAATTTTTCCTGATTTGTCTATCGGTTAGGAACACTTGAAATCTAAAAAAGTTCCGGTAATAATTACGTCTCGCTAGTTGCCGCTTGCGTTTTAGCCGTCCTGCCGCTTGCGGCAGGACACCCAAACCATTACCAATTATGAAATACCTCCTTACTTGTTCCTGCGGACAGACCGTTGTCATAGAACCGTTTCAGGCGGGGCAAACCGTAACGTGCCGGTGCGGACAAACGCTCAAAGCACCGTCAATGCTGCAAATCAGGGAACTGCCGGAGTTTCACGGAACGGTTCCCGAAGGAAACCGGCGAAACAAGGTCGAAAAAGGCAATCTGCGCCGGGCGTTCTTTCTGCTCGGTCTTTTTATAATACTCGCCTCGTCCGTATTCCTCTGCTGGGCGGCAGTCAAAACGAAGCCGCAGCCGAGAGACGTGTCGCTCAAGCAAACAATGTTCACCTACAATGGTATGACGCTCCCTCAGAATTCTACACCGATTCCGCAGCACGAACACGAAATCCTCTGGATTCGCGATGAAGACATTGACGCAATGCCGCCGATGATGATGTACTTCTATTACACGACACTTAAAGACCCGAATTTCAGCATCAACTTTCACGACAACTATCAGGAGTTGAAGGACAAGTACCACATTCGGCTGTCGGCGGCGGGTGTTCTGCTGTTCCTTGGTCTGTTGAGTTTTGTTTCCGCGTTCTTTATGCCGAAACACAACGCTATTGTCGAGGGCTGGAGCGGTACAGAATGGGAATGATGCCCCGGTACAACATCAGCAACACGATTGCCGCGGCGACAGACACAAAGAAACCGGCGGGACCAAACGGATGAAAATGTTCCGGCTTCAAAAAGTGCGATACAAGAAACGGACCGGCGCAACTGCCGATGATACCGATGACGAGCGTTCCGAAATAATTTTTCGGTTCTCCGCTCGGCAGCACCATTCGGGCGGCAAGCCCGACGACGGCACCAAACCCGACCCACAGGAGAATAACGTTGACCCACGTTTGAACCTGCGGCGAAAATTCCATTGCTCTTATTCCTGCATATTTGCCGCTTCATTCGAGAACGGAAATTCGGTTCCCCGCGGGAAATACTGGACCCGGTTGTTCATATAGTACGGATTCGGAAGCGTCATTCCGTTGGAATACACCGCACAGCCCGTCATATACAGGGCAGTTGCCGCAAGCAGCCCGAAGACGGCACCGATGATAAAACGCTTCGTTTGTTGACGGAACATCATTTGTTCTTCTCCCGAAAAGTGAACCTGTTGCATAAACAACGCTGTCCGTCTTATCGGCGAAATATCACGGCGGACTTGAATAAAATTACCGGCACGCCTCCGGCAGCCGTCCGCCGGTTCGCCGAACGTCGCCCGCTTGTAAATCCTTCCGTGCGAAAGTGCTGGATAGTACCGTAAAGAGCAACGACAAAAAGAGAAGACGGACGGGTACCATTGTTCTGCGTCCTTGCCAGAGGTCAGACATCTGCACCTGAACGATACAACTAACAACTCAACTATTTTCTGAAAACCGTCAGGAATATACAACATCTTGACGGAAAATCAGAACTGACGGGAAATGAAACGCTAGATAATCAATTCCCGAAGAATGCCCGCGTCCGATGCCGGCGGCATACACGGTACGTCAATCCCTTTTTCGTTCGGCAACTTCGCATCCGGGTTGATGCCCAGTTGCGCGTAAATGCTGCCGAGCATATCTTGCGGTGCAACCGGTCGGCTCTTCACGTTCTCGCCGGTTGCATCGGATTCGCCGATAACTTTACCGCCTTTGAAACCGCCGCCGGCTAACATCACACTGAAACATTTGCCGAAGTGTCCGCGACCGCCGAACCACGGACTTTCCGTCTGCACTTTCGGTGTGCGCCCAAATTCGCCGCCCCACCAGATAAGCGTCGTGTCAAGCAAACCCAAGTCGGCGAGGTCTTTCAGCAGCATTGCCAAACCTTGGTCCCACTCCGGTTGTTTACGGGTGAGCGTTTCAAAGTGCCGCTTATGCGTGTCCCAGCCCCGGTAGTTCAGCGTGATGTACGGAACACCGTACTGCACCAAACGCCGCGCCGTAAGACACGACTGTCCGAACCAATTCCTGCCGTAGTCCCCGCGCACCTTGTCCGGTTCGGAAGATAAATCAAAGACCTTCGCCGTATCGCCGGTAATCAGTTTGAACGCTTCCTCACGGGCAGCGTCAATGTGACGGTTAGCAACGGAACTTGCCCCGTCCAGTGTTTCGAGCAATTCCCGCCGATGTTCTTGCCGCTCTTTCGTAATGCCTTCAACAACATAGCCCGAAACAAGGAACGGCGTTTTACTGGGGTCGCTGCCGGTGATAAACGGCTTATACTTCGCGCCGAGAAAACCCGATTCGCTGAACCGACCTTGCGATGTCGTCAACACAACATACGGCGGAATCTTCCGGTCGTAGCCGGCATCGTATCCTTTCACTTTCGATATGACCGCTCCGACACCCGGATAGACGATACCGCCGCCCGGCATACGACCGGTCTGCATTATGTACGATGCCTGTTCGTGGTGATTCGTTCCGTGCGTCATCGTTCGGATAATCGAGTACAAGTCGGCACACTTCGCCAAATGCGGCAGCGATTGACTGATTTCGATGCCCGGCACGTTCGTTTGTAACGGCTTGTTCCACGGACCGCAGTATTTTTCGCCTGCCCCCGGTTTCGGGTCGAACGTTTCTAACGCCGACGGTCCGCCCCACATCCAAATCTGAATCACGGACTTCGCTTTACCCAATGTTAACGAGCGGGGAACTGTGCTTCCTGCTTCACCGGCAAAAGCCCGTTCGTTAACGTCTGCTTGGGCGGCGAAACAAGCCGCGGCGGCGAAACATCCTGACAAAAACTGTCGGCGGTCTAATGTTTGCATAAAAACTCCTTCGTGTTAAGTAACGCCCAAATGATGTCCTGCATTGTTTGCATCGGCGGTACAGCCGACCGGCTAAATTGCTTTTTGATGATGTCTAACTCCTTGTCCGTAGGATAACGGGACAAGAACGTTAAGTAAATTTCGTTAATCACTTTATTCCCTTCAAAACGTTTCCAGTTCCCGATTAACCGTTGAGCGTACTTGCTAATCCAACTGTTCACTTCCGTCGAGTTGAGCAGAAACAACTCTTGCGATTCCGTTATATCGTTGTTCCTGTCCGAATCAAGACCGGTATCCCGGCTTGACCGCCCGAACGTTTCGAGAAACATACTCGTTACCGACGCATCGGCAAGCATCACCGTTCTGCACCGTGCCGGAATATAGGTGTAAGGTTCCGGTACTTCGCTTGTGTAAGAAATCTGTACATTAAATATCTTTGCCAGCGCATCCTGCAATACTTCCGCTTCAATCCGCCGGACAGGATACGCCGTTGACTGATACTCTTCGCTGTTCGCAATGAACCGGTACAAGTGTTTCAGGTCGTACTTCGATTCAACAAGTTCCTGACACAACTTGCCGCTTAACGGGCGGGAGACCGAATTTTCCGTCCCACACAGCCACGACCAAACGCGGTTCACAACGCACTGATTGAATTCGTTGTTCTTCGGCGATACCAGCCAATCGGCGAGCACCGCCCGCGGGTCGATACCGTCGGGAACCGTTCCCTTCGTGCCGTCGGGAAAAATTACGTTCGGATTATTCAGCGGCTTATGCGTCCAATAGATGATTTCCTCTTTCCATTCGGCGGTCGCTTTATATCCGACGCGGGAAAAGAAGGGAGTTAGCCATTGGGAAACTTGCTCTTTACCCAAAAACGTTTGCGCCGCCGTTTCGGCGAGCATATCGGCATCTTTCACCGGCACCGCCCGCCAAAAGTTGACCGCCCCGTTTCGGAAGTTGCTGCCGTCGGACAAGAGCAATTCCCGGACAAACTTGTCATACGGCTTGTTTGTACGGACTGCCTCGTGAATCCATCGGTAGTACGCTGCCGCTCCTGCGGGCCACAAGTTTATCGGAAACTCCGCTTTGACCCGAAGGACATCCGACCAGCGCATCGCTTGAAAGTCCGTGAATTCAGGACTGTCCAAAAGTTTATCGACCAGTATTGCCCGGCGGTTTGGACCGACATCGGCAAGAAATGTCCGTGCTTCCTGCGCTGTCGGCAGCGTCCCGGTCAGGTCAAGATAAACCCGGCGGATGAACGTACTGTCGCCGCAGCGCGTGGACTCACAGAACCCCGCTCGTGCAAAATTGAATAGCAAAACGGCAAAGACCAGTATTTTCGTGTGCATACTGGGTATCAACACCGGCAAGCAAAAAAGTTTCGGGCAACCTCTCATAACTTGACATAATTTTGCGTATTGATAGGACAGTTGACTTACCACACTGTTGCAAAATTATACACTTTTTGCAAAATGATACAATAGGATGATGTTTTGCGTTCAAGACCGCTTGCGTTTGGGAGGTGTTTGCGTGAACGAACGGGAATCCGAAAAAGAATTTTTAGAACGGCCTGTTAAACAAAACGTTTGGAATAACCGATAAAAGCGGTATGATTACTGCCGAACAAATCGCAACTGCCGGTGTCGTCGGTGCGGGAGGTGCCGGTTTTCCGACGCACGTTAAACTCTCCGGCAAGGCGGATACTGTTGTCATCAACGCTGCCGAGTGCGAACCGTTGCTGCACAAGGATAAAGAACTGATTGTGCGTTATCCCGACCGTATCGCCGCCGGTTTGCAAATTGCAATGGAATTGACCGGCGCGAAAAACGGTGTCGTCGGCATCAAAAAAAAATATACTCACGCTATTGATATTTTACAGAAGGCACTTACTTCGTCCTTATCCGTTTGCCCGTTAGATGACGCATATCCCAGCGGCGACGAATTCGTTCTGGTTTACGAAACGCTGCGGCGGGTGATACCGCCGGGAGGAATTCCGCTTGCCGTCGGTGCCGTTGTAATGAATGTTGAAACGGTATTTAACGTTGCCAATGCCGCCGAAGGAATACCGGTTACCGAAAAGTACGTTTCCGTTGCCGGTGAAGTCGAACATCCGTACAGTGTTAAAGTTCCCATCGGCGCACCGTTATATTCCCTGCTCCCTTCTTCCCTCTTCCCTCTTCCTTCTTCCCTGACTTGTGTTGTCGGCGGGGCAATGATGGGGTACATCGAAACGGACCTGACGAAACCGGTAACGAAAACAACCGGCGGTATCATCGTTTTGCCGAAAGACCATTTCATTGTTCAGCAGAAGAGTTGGGATTGGCAGAAGACACAACGGGTCGGCAGAGCATCGTGCGACCAATGTTCGTTCTGTACGGAACTTTGCCCGCGGAACTTACTGGGACATCCGATTGAACCGCATCGGGCAATGCGGAGTTTGGGCTTCAACGCTTCGAAACAGAGCGACGTTCCCGGAACGGCGTTTTGCTGCGAATGTAATCTGTGTTCGTATTATTCTTGTCCCGAAGGGCTGAATCCGAAGGATGTGTGCTGTGAAAACAAACGGCGGATTTTGGCGGAGAAAAAACGTTGGGAGAATCCGCCGTTTCGACCGGAGCGTGCCGAGCGGATAATGCCGAACCGTAAAACGCCGACGCATCGGTTAATTCAGCGTATCGGTTTAGCAAAATATCTGAATAAGGCACCGTTGATAGACAAACAGATTGGAGTTTCGGAAGTTGTGATTCCGTTGAAGCAGCACATCGGGGCGGCGTGTGTACCGGTTGTGAAACAGGGCGATAAAGTGAGCGTTGGGCAGCCGATTGCGGTTCGACCGGTTTCGGACGGCAAACCGGCTTTGGGAGCGGACATTCACGCTTCGGTTAGCGGAACGGTGATTGAAATTTCGGATACGCTCATTCGGACGGTTGCCGAAAGTTGACATTCGCTCTGCAAACCGCCGACACATCTTCCACAAATGTACTGCCGGTGTATAATGGGCAGTATGAAACTCACACCGCCGAAGGTTCAAGCACTAAAAAACGAAGGAAAGAAAATCGTTATGCTGACCGCTTACGATTTTCCCGGCGCATGTCTTGCGGATGAAGCCGGCATTGACATTCTCCTTGTCGGCGATAGTTTGGGCAATGTTGTTCAAGGCAAATCAACAACTCTGCCGGTTACGCTGGACGAAATTATCTATCATACGGAAATGGTTGTCCGTGCCGCGAAGCACGCATTGGTGGTTGCTGATTTGCCGTTCCCGTATTGTCAACTCGGTGCTGATGCAGCACTTCAAGCGGCAGCGAGAATCTTGAAGGAATCCGGTGCCGATGCGGTAAAAATGGAAGGCGGTGAAAAGCGGGCGGCAACGGCGGCGGCACTGGTTGATGCCGGTATTCCGGTAATGGGACACTGCGGACTTATGCCGCAGGACATCCGGCAAAGCGGCGGATTTTTCGTGCAGCGGCAGCGGGAACAGATTCTTCGGGACGCGGCTGCAATCGAAAATGCCGGTGCGTTCAGTATTGTTTTAGAGTGTTGTATCGGCGATATTGCGGCAGAGATTTCCGGCGTAATGTCAATTCCGACGATTGGTATCGGTTCAAGTGTCCACTGTGACGGACAGGTGCTTGTGTTTCACGATTTGTTGAATTACAAACCGCCGGAGGAAACGCATACACCGAAACACGTCAAACGGTACGCCGACTTACAGACGGTCATTTTGGATGCCGTTAAAAATTACGCCGCCGCTGTCCGGGAACAGAGGTTTCCCGGCACTGAAAACTCGTTTTGAAAAAAAACAGAGGCATCAGTGTCCCATCATTTTCTTCATTGCTTCCTCTTTCTGCGCGGCAAGTTCCTCAACGGAAAATGCGGTATCAGAACGTTTTGCCGAACGCAGTAAAACCGTAATCGCAAGACCAAGAAAGAGCAGAATAAGAAAATAGGACAGAACCCAATCGGGGTCTTTCGGTTCTTCTTTGGCGGCTTCCTGCGCAAACAGCAATACCGGCTGCAAAAAGGCGAATACAGCGGCAGCAAACGTGAATAAATAATTTCTGACTTTGGTGAACATAGCGTCAAACGAATAAAAACCGTAAATCGAAGCCGCAGTATAACATCTGCGGCTGAAAAGTCAAGCAATCAATTTATTCCAGCGACGGTTTCACGGTTTCGCCTTTTCTTTGGGCTTCCAGTGATTCATATTCGTATGCTCCGTAAAAATCAGCGTTATTGTCGAGCCACAAAGCGATCGCCTTCCGCTCCTGCGGCGATAACGAAACCTCGTAATGCCCCTTCTTTAACAGATGCCACAGCGGCGAAGCGTTCGCCCCGAACTTGCCGGGTTCTGTCCGTCCCACGGTGAACGCGTTGTGCGCTCCGCCGTTCGACGGCAGCGGGTCGCCCCAAGTGAGCGTCCACTTGTTCGACGGAACATAAACAAACGGGTTCAGGTTAATGTACGACTCAAAGAAATGTTTTGCTAACTTCTCCGGCACCTTCGGTCCAATCTGTGCCGCCGGCACCGTGCGTCCTAAACCGAAGGATTTATGTTCCGCCAACGCTTTCGTATGACACTCAACGCAGTGTTTGTCCCAAATCGGCTGAATCAGCACCGGATAATTAAACGGATTCGTTCCCTGCATTTCCGGCGTAATTTTCGATACGGCATTGCGGAACGCCGACGGAAAAACTTTCGGTCGCGCCGTTGTGTGCTGCCGACCTTCGTGACAGCCCAAACACGTCAACGTTTCGCCGGGTTTAACATAAGTCGCACTCCTCATCGTTTGAACCGCAACGCCGTTTTCGTCCAGCACTTGGAAGTACACAGGAACGTCAACCGGCATCTCGAACCGGACGGAACCATCGTCTTGTATCGGAACGGTCCCCAGCACTTTACGTGCGCCGTTTTCCGCCCCGTACCCAATCCACGGGTCGTTTGCGTTCCACGTCGTCTTCGGCAAAACCTGAACGACACGCAGTTCTTTCAATTTCGTTCCTTCGGGGAAAGGACGGTTCGTTGTATAAACATTCTGCACGCTGACCGTTGCCGCCCCCGTACCTATTTGATTCGGTATTACCAGCGGAATTTTGCGCAGACGCATCGGTAACGGACGCTGACAAGAAATGTCCGGGTCGCGGTACAGCAGTGTTTTATTGCCGAAACTATCGAGCAGATAAATCCCGTAGTTATTCAGATGTCCTCTGCCCATTCCGCTGAACGCATCATACACAACGAGATAAAAGTCCTCGTTAATAGGAAACGGCTGTCCGTAATTTGCCCGGTCGCGGTGCGGCGTACATTCGGCTTCTGGAAACAACTGCTCCGGCGTAATCCGGCGAAGCGAATTCATCGAGTCCGCCCCTTCCTCGTCATCGGGAACAGTTGGGTCAAGCATAATGACGGAACCGAAATACTGCGTATGATGCCCTTGTGCGGTTCCGATTAATTTCTGCGAATCGGGAATTGCCTGAAACGATGTTTCAAAATGCGGTCGGGCAATGCCGTTTGCGTCGGAGTATTGCCGTTCGGAGTAGTTACCCTGCAACGCCCGCGGGTCGCGTCCGTCCGGGAACGTTATCCACGGATGATGCGCCTGATTGAACCCCCGGTCAACGTAATCCCAGCGGGTATAAACAATCATTCCGTTATTATCGACCGTCGGTGACCATTCATTCGTTTCGTGCGGACTTAACATCGTTATATCGCTGCCGTCCGGTGCCATTGAAAACAAAGTATAACTCGGACACGGTCTTGCGTGGCATCTGCCGTATCCGCCGCGGCGTTCGGAAATGAAAACGACTCTGCCGTTCGGCAAATAACACGGGTCGAAATCGTCCTTATCACCGCTTGTCAGTTGTTTTAACCCGCTGCTGAAATCAAGTTCAAAAATATGATACGTGTTGCCTTGTGTCCATTGGTACGAATGTCTCGGTTCACTGGTGTTTGCCGCGGCGAAAAGCAATTTAGTGCAGTCGTAGGATAAACTCGGCGAAAGAAAGCCGTAGTTGTGTTCCAGCGGTGTCTCTTTGAGCAGATTGACAACGGTACGTTTTTCCGGTTCAAAGGCGTTTTTCAGGATGAACAGCCCGCCGCCGGAAACGGCGTGAAAGCCGAAAAATTGGTCAACCATATGATTGCCCTGCTTTTCCGGTTCGGGATTATAGTGCCGCTTAATGAACACGATGTCCTGAAAGTTTAACAACGGATTTTTCAACGCGATGCGGTCGCGCAGGTTCGCTATGTCAGCGAACGCTGTTTGCGGCTTGCCGGCGGCGGTTAACTTGTTTAACTCTTTTTCTTCTTCGGTAAAATCCGGGGCGTTCGGCAGTGTTTTGAGGTGTTCGAGCAACGCTTTCGTCCGCCGCCGCACAACGTCAACCGGTGTTTTGTCCTCCGGCAAAAACGTTGACTCCGGTCTTAATGCCTGTTTCGCTCTCCGCGGGTCAATGCCTTTCTTCAATTCCTGCTGCAAGGCGGCATATTGACAGCCCGCCTCGTCATCCCGGTCAATCACATTGCCGTCCGCGTCCCGAATCATTACCTTCGGCATTACCGTGCCGATTTCGGTGAAACCGTTATGCTCAAAAGTGATTTTTGCGTCCGCCCAATCGGTATGGTCGTGTCCGTATCCTTCCGGTCCGGTATCGACAACGAGTTGCATTTGCCGGTTGTTTGCTTCAAACGGCACTTCGCAAAGTTTTGCCTCCTGTCCGCCGGTCATAAACCCGCTGCGCCATATTTGTTTGCCGTCAAGAAGAACGAGAAATTCGGCGTGTCCTTCTTTGCCGACTTCGTCATCAATACCGACCCAAGCAGTGAACTTGCCCTTGGACTGCGACAGATTAAAAACGATTTCCCCCGGAGGATGATGACCAATACCGCGCTGGAACTTGCGTCCGGCAATGGATAGCGGATTACCGTCGATTGACTTCCGGCTCCGTGTCTGGTTCCAGCCGCAGGTTGTCTTCGATAAATCCAGTTGGTCAACGAACACCTCATCGGCAAACAGCGGTACCGCCGGAAAGAAACACAGACAAAAAAGAATAAAGCGTTTCATCGGAATACGGGATAATTGATAACGGATACAAAACAGCAGATAATTATCCGTCGTCCATTATTCATTGTCAATTCCGATGCTTGCTGCACCTTGGGCTTTACTTGGTTTGCTTTCCCTGCCGGTCGTGTTCGGGATTTATTTTTTCCGAACCCGGTCGCGGCGGCGGGATGTTTCTGCTCTGTTTCTGTGGGTTGACCGCCGTCAGGCGGCTCAAGGCGGTCGGCAATTTCAAACACTGCAACTGCCGCTGCTGCTGTTTCTCGAACTCCTCGCCTTGCTGCTGTTAAGCGTTGCGGCGGCAAGACCGATGTTCCGTATTGAATCCGCACAACGTCCGACGGCAGTCATTCTCGATTCGTCGTACTCGATGCAAGCGGGACTTAACGGCAATACGGCACAACAACGGGCGGTTGACCATTTGGCAAAGATGCTGCGCACGCAAACCGGTTATCCGGTGCAGTTCATTACTGCCGGTGTGAAACCGCAACTGTTCGGAAACCGGGCAAAAAACGCTGCCGAAGCGGAAGAGGTTTTGAAAAATTGGCAATGCACCGAACCGACCGCCGATTTGGATGCCGCCGTTTCGTTTGCAAGGAATGTTTCTCTGCCGGGAACGAAAATTTTGGTAGTAAGCGACCATTTTTGGAAAGCCGGTTTCACCGAAACCGGCTCGTTGTTATGGAAATCTTACGGAGAAGCGTTGCCGAATTTTGCGGTCGTGAATTCAAGCAGGGTATTCCGCAATGAAAAAGACAAAATGCTGTTGGAAATTGCCAATTTTTCAGAAACAGCGCAGCAACTTCAACTGACGGTTCTCGAACCGGAAAAACAGCGGGTTGTCTATCGTTTCAATGAATCGGCACCGCTGTTGCCGAACGAAGTGAAAACCCTGCGGATGGATGTTCCCGCCGGTACCGGTGTGCTGGAAGTCCGTTTGGGCAGCGATGTGCTGGAATTTGACAACCGGTTGACACTTCCGCCGCCGCCGCCGCCGGCGCGGGTTCAACTCGGCGAACTGCCGGACGGATTAGGTGAAAAAATTAAACGGGCGGTTGAAGCGTCAGGCATTGCCGTTATTGTGAACGAACGTCCCGACATTGTTTTTGGTACCGTTGTCAACGGGCAGGAAACGGTGTTTCCCGGTTGTACCGTTAAATTTTATTCTGAATCCGACACGGAAAAAGTGAAGCCGTATATTGGTCCGTTTATTCTTGACCGGTCGAATCCGCTGACCGAAGGACTGACGCTTGACGGCGTTGTGTGGTCGGCATTTAACGGGGGGAAACCCGTCATCTCGGCTTCACCGGTCATTTCGGCGGGCGATGTCCCCTTGTTAACGGACAGCAAAAAGCAATTAACGTTCTACCTGAACAGCAAAGTATCAACGTTGACGGAACATCCGGCATTTCCGGTGTTGATTTATAACATATTGAAGAGGAATCAGGAGTCCGTCAGCCGCAAGGATTTGTCCCGCGAAAACGGACAACCGGTGATTTCTGCGGAGGAATCGAATTTACTGTCGGCAATTACCGCAACAGACGGCAACTGGTATGACGATGAAACGCTGCGGACAGAATATCAACCGGTTGCGTACTTGCTGCTGTTGGCAACGCTCGGCGTTTTGACGGTCCATTTGTACGCAATGCGCCGCTGAACCGGCGGCGAAACTTATCCCGTTGGACGCAACTGCATATTCGACAGCCAAATGACAAACCGCTCCAGCAGTAGCCGCGGTTCACAACGGCTGTCGCCCTTCAAATCAAGGTCAAGTTGCAGCAACTGCTCCTGCAATTTCAAGCCGCGGTATCTGCCGAGTTTGAGCATCTGCGTTTTCGCCTTTTGTACGAAAAAATGCTGCACTCCCGCCGTTTGCAATACGGAATCAACGCTTAACTTTCTGCCTTGTTTCTCCGCATCGAGAATCAGCCGCGTTGCCGACGCAAACTTCCGAAGTGAAGCAGAAATTGCCCCTAAAATTCGTATCGGCTGTTCACCGGCGAGCAACAAGTTGTCCAACTGCCGCACCGCCTCTGCCGTGTTGCCGTCAAGAGCAAAGTCCAACATCTGAAACACGGTCAACGCCCGCCACGCACCGGTGTTTTCCCGCACCAATTCAACGCTGATAGTTTCCCCCTTGCTTATGCCGGACAACTTCGCCAATTCTTGGTCAAGCAAACCGTGTTCCGCTCCAATTCGCTGCAACATCAATTCGGCAGCGTTCGGTTCGCAAACCGTTTTATATTGGTGTTTCGCCCATTGGACAATCCATTTGAGCATTTCCTTTTCCGGCAGCGTTTTCGCTTCGATAATCAAACCGGTCTTATCAACTTCTTTGTACAGTTTTGTATTGGAGGCGAACGCTTTGAGAATCAGTGTCAGTACAGCACCGTCCGCCGGTTTTTGAACATACTGTTCCAGCCGGTCGCGGTTCTTGGTTACAAACGTATCGGCATCGTCAACAAGAACAAACCGCTTACTGCTGCCGAACATCGTCTGGGTCTGTAAATCTTTCAAAACGTCAACGAACCGGTCTTTCACCGTATTGCCGTCAAATTCAGAAAACGAGAACTGCGCATCGTCATCGGCAAGGACAACGCTGCGGAGTGTCTGCCAACCGTTTGTTTTCAGGAACTCGTCATCACCGAAGACAACGCAGACCGGTTTCGGCGGATGTTTCGCCGTGTTCCAAAAATAATCGGAAATCGGTATCACGGAATAATGGACAAAGAGCAAGGAACAATTTACAATTCATTTATTATTGTCCCTTATCCCTTATTCCTTATCAATTCCCTATGTCCCGCCGAGTTGTACTGAAAATATCAGGTGAATGTTTTTGTCCGAAGGACAGCCGCGGTATCACGATGGATTCCGTGATGCATCTTGCCGAACAAGTTGCCCGTGTTGCGAAACAGGGCGTTCAGATTGCCGTCGTGATGGGCGGCGGCAATATTCTCCGCGGCGGACAGTTCAAGGCGGCAAACGTCAGCATCAAAGAGGCAACCGCTCATTATATGGGAATGTTGGCGACCGTCATTAACGGAATGGCGTTACAAAGTGCGGTGGAACAAGTGGGGCAGGAGACCCGGCTGATGACAGCGTTTCCGATTGATGCGGTTGCCGAACCGTATCTTTGGCGGCGGGCGGTGCATCATTTGGAACACGGACGCATTATTCTTTTGGCGGGCGGTACCGGCAGTCCGTTTGTAACAACGGACACGGCGGCGGCGCAGCGGGCGTTGGAACTTGAAGCCGATGTTTTGTTGAAGGCGACGAAAGTTGACGGCGTTTATAGCGACGACCCTGTGAAAAATCCGCACGCTGTTTTATATTCTAAACTAACGTATGAGCAGGTACGGCAGCAGAATTTGCGGATTATGGACCAAGAGTCGATTGCGAAGTGCGGCGAACACGGAATGCCGATTCAGATTTTCAATTTCCGCACGGAAGGCAATTTAGAGCGGGCATTGCTCGGCGAATCCGTCGGTACATTGATTTCCGCGGGACAATAATGCGTTTGCCGAAGAAAACCGGACTAACGCCAACAGGCAAACTACCCTTCGTAGGAGCATTTTTACTGCGATATTGTCGGCAAAACGGATGCTCATTTGTTATCAAACACCTCCGTCAATGCACGTAACTGTTTGAACGTCAGTTCAATATAATGTCCCCTGTCAATCGCTTCCGACCACTGCCGAAACCGCTCTAAA
>JAISJZ010000145.1 GCA_031261125.1 Planctomycetaceae bacterium
TTCATCACCGCAAAGCGGAAGCGGTGCTCGCCGAACGCGGCAAAGGTACCCGGTTCACTTCGTTGACAATTCGCGCCGTGTCGAAATTGCCGCAACTTCTGCGGACGCTGGCACCGTATTGGACGGTGTTTGACCGGATGCTGCTTATCAAGGGACCGAAATGGGTCGATGAACGCGGCGAAGCGAGGCATTACAATTTGATGACAAAACTCGCCCTGCGCTGTCTCAAAAAGTATCCGACGGCAATATCCGAAACACAGAGCGTCGAAAGCGTTGTTCTGCAAGTTTGCCAAAAAGATTCTTTGACGGAACTTGACAGCATCATTGACGCTCATAAGTTTGAAAAACCTGCTCCGCCGGAGGAATTTAGCCGGCGGCATTTCGGTTCCAAAAGGAAATCGGCTAAACGGACGGCGGTTAAACGAGCGGCGGTTAAACGAACAAAATGAAACAGTTTATTGTTCTTCTTTTTTTCTGCGTTTGTTCTATTGCGTCAGCGGACGATGCCGATACGGCGTTTGCCCGAAAGGATTACACCTTGGCAAGGGACTTGTACGTTCAGAACCGCGACCGGTTTTATGAACACAAACAAGACGAACAATGGAAACAAGCATCCGTTCAAATTGTACGCTGTTCAACCGCTTTGGGTGAAACCGACCGTTCTGTTCAGGAATATCTTTTACTTTGCCGCAAAGACCCGCTGCCGCCGTTGGAATATCTGCCGCTGCCGTGGTTCGTCCCTCTGGATAAAACATTGACACGGCAACCGTATCACAAGCAGGCAGAGGACTTTTTGAACGATGTACGGAATCCGTGTCCGGCGGGCAAACTGTTGGCGGCGGCGGTACTGTCGGTCTGTTCTGATAATCAGAAACGCCTCCGCGGCAGTCAAATTCTTCGGGACATTGCTGCCGGTTCGCAGGACACAGCGGAACAGAAACAAGTTGTTCTTTTAGCAACGGCATTTCTTTGGAAGCAGAAACTTCCGATGTACCGCAGTGCTGCCGATTTGAAACCGCTGCAAAATGTTCTGGCGCAAATCCCGGAACCGCTGTGCGCCGGTCCGTATTTTGTTCTCGGCGAAGTTGCGGCACAAGTGAATCTGCCGGAAGATGCCGTTTTGTATTGGATGCGTCTGCCGATTCTTTTTCCCGAAAACAAGGAGTTGAAAACCGAAGGTCTGCGCCGCTCTGCCGAAACGTTGGAAAAGTTAGGACGGCGCAGTCAAGCGGAACATTTGCAGAACGAAATGTAGTTTATTCAATTTTTATGTTCCCGATGATACCGGTGAACTGATACGGCGGTTGAACAGTGCTGTACTGTCCGACGGTCAAGTTGCCCGACCACGGCGTAAATACCGCCGGTGCGTCTTTCTCCGCAATCACTTTGCCGTCTTGTTCTAACCGCAATTTTTTATCTTTGCAAGTTGCGGTGATATGCAACTTCTTTCCCAGCGGAACACTTTCGGTACCGTCGCAGTCAACTTTACTGACGTGGAACCGCCATTTACCGCCGAGTTTTTGTAAAAACCAGCCGGACTGATTCCAAACGCCGCTGCAAAGCACGACCGGCATCGAGCCGGAACCGGAAGTTGGTGCCTCCGGCTCGTTGAATTGGACATCAAACTCAATACGGAAATGAGCCGCATTGTACGCTCCGTTTGACAGTACGGTGTAGTACCCGCCTTGCGTTAAGTCCAAAACGTTGTTATCAAGTTTAGCGGGAACAGCAAGTTGTCCTTTCGCTTTTAACGGCTCTTTCAATGTTTTCAAAAATTCTTCCCGCGCTTTTTCAGCCGCTTTCATCTGTTCCAGCACTTCCTTCGGAATGACAACCGGCTGACTGTATGCCGGTTCGCTTCGCATCGGTTCGACCATCGACAGCGGACAGCGGTCTTCGATACGTTTCAGTGCCGGAACAAATTCTGCCGCTTCCGGCGTGTGTTTGTAATCGAGAATTGCTCCGCTTTTGCACGTTCCGCACGTTGCCGCCGGGTCGCTGATAAAGACAACGGCATAGCAAGCCGGCAGTTGCGGGGCTTCATTTTCTACCAACTTATCATAAAACTCAAACCGTTCTGTTTGACCGATTTTTGTTTTTGGTGCCGGTTTGAAGTTCGGTTCTATCCCGCGGTGAATCTCGGCAATCAAACCAATCGTTCGGGCAGAGCGTTCCCAAGAAAGTTTTATCAACGGGACAAGCCCCGTTTGGTTAACAAGTTGTACGGTAATCTTCGGCAAATTTTCCGGCAACGGCTGCGGAATGATTTGCCGCGACCGCCCCGCAACGATGTCCCGCCCCGCGTATGCCGCTTCCGGCATATCGACCCGCGGATTTGCCAACGCCTTTTCCCGACCCGCTTGAATCACTGCTGACATCTGTTGATACACGGTGTCTTTCGTATCCGCAAATGTATAAACCGGTTCATCCGCTTGCCGCTCTTTCCACGGAATCCAACGCTGCGACGGAAACTTGTTAAGCGGCAAAACCTGATGAGCGTAGCCCGCTTTGAACATTGTTCCGCGGGTACTGAAATGAGAGTCCACTTTTTTGTTGCGGCAAAGAGCGAGAGCCGACGGCTGTGCCGACGGGTTCAACGGCGCACGCAGTATCAAACTTAATTCCGGCTTGTCGAGGTTGAACCAGTTGTCGAACCGGGCAATGTTCCCTTTTTCGTCCGTATGACATTCGGCGCACCTGCTCTGTTTCATTATGTCAATCAGTTGCTTTTTCGTTTCGGCGTAAGCGGACAGTTGCGGACCTGACGAATAGTCCCACGTTCCGAAGTAAATTCCGTTCGTATCAATCCACGCCAAAAGCGTTTCCCGTTCGGTGTCCGTTAACAAACTCCGCACCGGTTCTTTGAGAATTATGTCTGCTAAGGGTGCTTTGCCGCTGCCGTGTTCGTATGGCTCAAAAATTTTGCACGACCAATCCGCCGTGCCGTTCATACAGCAGATACCGGCAATCAAGTCCGCAATGTATTGTTTCTCCCGCCGGGCCGTTAACGTCTCATAACTGATATTGAAATACTCCGTCGGCGCACCGGTTAAGTCCAAACCGCCTTCGAGTTTGTCAACGCCGTGGCACAATATACATTTCTTATCGAGTATCGGCTGAATCATTGACGGATAGTCCATATAACCGCCGCCCCACGATTCATCTTTCAACTGCCGCAGCACGGGGGGTGACACACCCTGCTCGTTAGAAATCCGCGGTGCATTGCTGTACTCGTGGCAGCCGACGCAGGAACGGGTCGTTCCCGGTGCCGCCTGTATGAACGTCCGCATTGAACGAACCAGCCGGTAATCTTTGTCCAACAGTTGAAAGTACAATGCCCGTCCTGCCGGTGCTTCAAAGAACACGCTGCCGTCCGGCTCGACCGGGACAATACCGTGAAAAATCTTCGGACTCCACGCCAACGCCGCCGAAATCGAAAACGTCTGATTCATCCACGTTCCGCCCGGACTTTCGCTCACTCTGCTCGTCTCTTCGAGAACCCGAAGGAATTTTACATCGCCTTTTTTAACGTTCGGTAAATTAGCGTAAACATTCTGTACAAAGAAGTTGCCGGTAATTTTCGTCCGGTCCGTTGTATCCGCATTAACTTTCGGCAATTCCCGCGGCACAACGGGAATCGGATTATGCAAATCGAATTCCGGGTCGGTCAGCAGCGTTGTCTTTTTGCCTGACCGGTCAATAACGAGCAATCCGTTTAGCCGCCGATTCCGCGCCGTAATCACCGGTGCATCATCGGGAACACCGCTGTAAATGACGGTGTTTTCGTCCAACGCCCACGGGTCGCACGAATCGCCGCGGTCAAACACCGGCTCGCCGTGATGTTCAAAATTGAAAATGGCCTTCGGGTCGTTCTTGCCCATTCGGGTATCAATCATTGCAATCGAACCGCGCGGCGGTGCGTTGTGCGGTGCAAAGGTTCCGACAACCAGATGATTGCTGCCTGGTACCGGTTTCGCTTGAAGTATGGCTTCGGGAAACACCCTGTTGTTCGCAAACAGTGCCGTTTCGTTTGTTCCGTCCGGCTGCACTGTCCAAAGCGATTGAATCGTCAACGCATTCTTGTCGATGTATTCCCAGCGTCCGAACAGAATCCGTCCGTCGGGTAAAACGGCGGGGTCGAACTCCGTAACGTTGTTGACCGATATGGTATGAATATCGGAACCGTCGGCATTGCAGATATGCAGAATCGCTACGCCGTTGTTGGCGCACGGTACGAGTCCGCTGTACCGGGTTGACGTAAAAACGATGCGTCCGTCGGGCAAGTAGCAGGGACGAACGTCGTGATGTCCGCCGCCGGAACCTTTGTACGGATTGCCGTTTTTATCGAGGTTCGTGATTTGCCGAAGTCCGGTACCGTCAATGCCGATTTCGCAGATAATGGAATTACCTTGCGGCTGTCCTTTGTACGAAAAGAGAATTTTTCTTGCATCGTAAGACAGCGACGGATTGAAGTAAATACCGCTGCCGAGCGTGTTCGGCGTAGTTGCGTCGATAACGGGACGCTGCGTTCCGTCTTTTTCCCAAACGTAGATACCGCCGCCGGACTTGCCGTTGTGCCGCCATTGGTAGAACGTATCGTAGATGTGCAGTCCTTGATAGTTCAGCCGTTTGCAGAACAGCAGCGGGACATTATTCGGGACATCGGCGGCACAGGCAACAGCGGTGCAGACAACAGCGGCGAAAAACGGCAGCAGTTTCATAGCGGTACTCCGTAAAGACATTTCGGGATTCTTCTGGACAAGCACACCATTACGGCATTACATTTTCCAATTCCGCGTCTCCGTGTCAAGGGCAGTCCGACTGCAAGTTTTTAGAAGCCGAGGGTTTTCAGGAATTTTAGCGGTTGGTGCGCAACGTTTAGTGCAACTGCCGTAATTTTATCCTTTACCTCCTTCCAAGTTCGGCAAACATAATCGGCGTTCTTTGTATCAATCCAAATCTTGCGGACAACGACGCAGCCCTTTTTTTAGCCGTCGTTGCGGCATCCGGCGG
>JAISJZ010000167.1 GCA_031261125.1 Planctomycetaceae bacterium
GTTCGGTAATCGCTTGCACCGTCGGATAAATGTGCTGTATGTAATCTTGGGAATGACTATGCGGCTTGCGGTTCTTGCCTTGGTCGCCGTCTTCAACGCCGTCTTTGTCAACAAACGGAACAATGAAGAAATCGCAGTGTCCACGCAGCCATTTGCCGTCCTCCGTATCGGAAAGTGCCGTTTCGATAATGCCTTCCAAAGCGTAAGTTGCCATTGTTTCGCCGCAGTGATGTCTCGAAGAAAGAAAAACCTTAAACGGTGCGTCTTTGTTTTCACAAATCCGCAGCAGTTCGGCTTTGCGCCCTTTTTTTGTAGTGCAAAGTGTTTCAACTTTCAACGCCGGATTGTTCTTGTGTTTCGCAAGAAACAGGTGAAGATTCTTTTCCGTGTGATTGATACACTGACTGAAATAAACGACCTTTTCGTCTGCTCCGAAGGTATATGAAAATTTCTTTGCGGATGCACCGAGTTTGCCAGTCCAACGCCAATTTATGTCATCCGTACTGATTGCCGGTCCTCTGGCACTGATTACGTCTTCCGTGAAAACGAAATTCAGCGTTCGACCTTCGGCTCCGCGAATCCGAAACGACCAATAAAACCAACTACCGTTGGTATCCCGAACGTCTTGCGATAACTTTACGTTATCGCCGTCAATGCTGACAACCTTGATGTTCCCGCCGGGAAAATCGGTGTCAATTTTGATTTCTCCGGCAAGGAGAGGAAGTGTTGCACAAACGAACGAAAGGAAAATGAAGGAACACAAATGTTTCATTGGTTTGTGCAAAAAAATTAAAAAATAAAAACACAAACCGCTTACAACGCGGTGTTGTTTTCGCCGTTCGAGACGGTGGCGTATGCCGCCCAAATGTCGGGATTAGTGTTTTCGGAAACGAAGCGCACCGAAGCGTCGCCCAAGCAAACGTTAATACCGCCGGGATGGTACGAACCGTAGGAACGGAGGCAAATCCAACTTGCGGTATCGTTATTCATTCCGCCAGCCGCGAGGGCTCTAAACATCGTCTTACATTTTTCGTGGGATGCCGTTGCTCTGAACGTCGGCGAGTAAGCGGCTGTTGTCGCAATCAGATAGTGAGGAAGCGGTGCATTCCACGACGTAATCTGGTTAAGGGCACCTGACGCATCAGACGAATCCTGCGGGGTATGCCGCTCGGAAATCATTGCTGTATTGGTCGTGCCGTCGGTAATCGAAGCAAACGTTTCAAAATAGAGAGTTACTTGACCGCCTTCGGTGTTAGACCTAGGACCGACCATATGGAAAATGCCGCGGTAGTTCGGGAGGGTTGAGTGTCCTCCTATCTCCCAAAACCAGTTTGCCCAACTACCGACCCGTCCGCCGACACCGCGATAAGAGGATATCCGAAATTGCCACGCCGAATAAGTCGTATTCAAGAACAATTTCCCCGCTTCCGAATCGCTGGGACACGAAAACGACGTAACGTTCGCTTGACCGAGCAGATAATTCTTACCCTGATTGCCCGCCGGCGTTCCGGCTGTGTTGTCGGTCATCCCGACGTTGGGACAGTATTCGTTCCACAGAGATTGTTGTTCGATAAACGGCAACAGTGCCACCGTCCACCAAGTCCGCCACTGGGAAGGGACGGTATTACTCACCGAACCCATTGTGGTAAGGTAGGTGACACAACCGCCGGGGAAGTTGCTTTGAGTGTCGTGATAGTTGTGTGCGCCCAACCCTAACTGTTTCAAGTTGTTTGTACAACTCATCCGCCGTGCCGCCTCGCGGGCGGCTTGTACCGCAGGCAAGAGCAAAGCAATCAATACGCCAATAATGGCGATGACGACGAGCAGTTCGACAAGCGTAAAGCCGCGTAAATTACCACCCCCCCCCAGTTTAACATTTCGGTATTCCATTGCGTTCTCCTTTGTAAAAGTGTTGCCTGCCTCGAAATCACAATTTGACCTTTCGCGCTGCATTGTACACCCGTGTTGTCAACCTTGCAAGGGGGACGCAGCGACGCAGCATAGCGGCTTGAAAATGTCTCAAACGGCAATTTCGGAAAATAAGGACTTTAACGGCGGTGTTTGACAACGGCGGGCGGAGTGAGTTAGAATAGCCGCGAGTGTCACGCCCTGCTCGATAACAGGTTGCAACAATGTACAAAATCCTCGTCTGTACCGTTTTCTTCGTTCTGCTGTTTCCGGCAGATACTCTCTTCGGACAATCGGAAGAGATGTCCGATGCCCCCGCAATGCCCGGCGGTTCCGGCGAATTACCCCCTGACGGAAAAAGCACCGGTGAAAAACCGTCATCCAAAACGGTTGTAAAAACAAAGAAAATTTACGAACGGGCGAAAACCTTGACGGCGAGTGTGATTAACGTTTCCAAAGGGCGCAAAGGAGTCGGCGAACCGATTAGCGAACGAAAACACTGGGACGAAATCGGTACGTCGAAACCGTTTTCCGGTCTCATCGCCGAAGCGGAAAAATTGCAGAAAGAGTCCGTCGCCGAACCGGATCAAGAAGAGTATATGCGGTTTTATACTGCCGGCGGTAAAACATTCGACGATGTCAATCACGTTTACGAAGAGAAGTTTTACACCCGCCGCGACCGGCTCTATAAACTGGTTCTTGCCGAATGTATCGAAAACAAAGGACGGTTCCTTTCCGGCATTGAAAAAATTATCGGGGTGATTTGCTCTGAAGTTTGCTGGACGCATCCGTTGAAAGATGACGGGGCGGCAATTTATCAAGGGAAATCAAAACGCATCAATGAGGATGTTGCCCAAACGGCGTGGGATTTGGCGACGGCTCATTATTGGCTGGAACGGAAACTGCCGGACAACACCCGTACATTGATTAACGAAACCGTCAAAGCACGGGTATTTAACGTGTTTGAAGCCGCCGTGGTAACTGACCGGTATGAGAACATCAGTTGGGCAAACGATGCCGGATACGAAAACGTTACTTGCCACGCCGCTATTGTCGGAGCCGCATTGGCACTGACGGATTCTGCCGAACGCCGCGCCCAGTACATTGCCGCAGCGGAACTCAACGTGGAAACGTTCCTGCAAAGTTTTACCCGCGACGGTTATTTCACCGACGGAGCGTTGGCGTGGAATGAGGGCTACGGCTCGTTTATTCAGTTAGCCGAAATGCTGTATCAGGCGACCAACGGACGGATTGATATGTTCAAACGTCCGAACATTGCGGAAGCAGCACTGTACGGACCGCGGATGGAAATCGTTCCGGGCGTGTATGAAATGTTCGGAGACCACTGGCGGGGCGACAATCCCGCCCTGTTTCCGACGGCGTTTATGAGCAGGCGTTCCTCGATGGGATTGACGGCTATCGAGAACAGTGCGCCGTACTTCGGCATCGGACCGGGGCATCTGTATATGGTCGGCATCTGTTGTTTTCCGAACACGGCTTCCGAAAAGAGGGGTTTGGCGATAAAACAGCAACTTCCGCCGCTGCAAACGCTGCGCAGTGAATTTCCGCTGAACGGTGTAATGGTTTTACGCACCGGCAAAAGCGATAAGAAGCAAATCGGAGTGCAACTCAAAGGCGGCAATAACGATGAACGCAGTAATCACAGTGACGTGGGAACATACATCGTTGCACTGGGCAGCGGTACGCCGCTGTGCGACATCGGAGCAAGATTTAACCGGCAAGGATTAGTCATTAAAGACCTTTACGAAAGCAACCTGGTCAATTCTTTCGGGCATCCGGTTCCGAAGGTGGACGATAAACTGCAAAAGAACGGCAAAGGAACGGTCTGTCCGCTGCTCTTTCGGGAATACACAGGTGATTGCGATACACTGAAATTCGATTTGCAGTACGTCTATGAATGGGAAGACCCGAAAAGAATAAGGGAATTTACCCGAACATTTGTTTATGACCGCACCGGCAAGAACGCGGGAACTGCCGGTACAGCCAATCTGACAGTGATTGACCGCTTTCGGGTTCGGACGGCGATGAAGTATGAGAACTGCCTCATTACGTTCGGACCGTACCTGATTTTAACGGAAGATGCAGCGGCACCGGTACAGGAACTCCTTGTCGGTGAAGAAGACAGTTGCTTGCATATTACGGTGTCGGGCGAAGTGAATGAAA
Source organism: Planctomycetaceae bacterium (assembly GCA_031261125.1). GTDB lineage: Bacteria > Planctomycetota > Planctomycetia > Pirellulales > Thermoguttaceae > WRKP01. The sequence goes on from JAISJZ010000167.1 coordinate 4,093, forward strand.
TTGATACGGACACGAAAAAATACGCGAAAAAGAACAAGCCGATGATTTTTGAATCTGGTGCGTTGGACGAACCGATGCCGCGGACGGCGAAAATACCGTTCCGGCTGGCGTTCGGTTTTGAAGAGCCGGTAGATGATATAACGATGACGGTGAAGATTCGTCCCGCCTCGGTTGCAGAGCGGAACAAGGCGAAGGACAATCCGGGAATTACGATGAAGACCTACACGTCGCCGCTTGACACGGAACCGGTGAAAGAGACGCAGCCCGGAGAGGGCGGTCTGTTTGCCGGTGCCGACGGAGGAATGATGCCGGAAGGCGGGTTGTTCGGGGGAAAGAAGCAACCCGCCGCGGCAGTACCGGTGCCGGAAAATCTTGAAAAGTATGCGGCGGCGATTGATAATTTTCTCAATATGCCGGGCGTTGCTATGGGGTTGAAAATGAAAACGGATGCCGAGTTGAAAGCGATGCTGCAAGAGTTTAAGAAGAAAGTACCGGCGTTCAAGGATGTGCCGAACGGACTGGATGATGAACTTGTCAGGTTGCTCCGTGCGAAGTTGGACGCATTATAGAACCTTCCGGCAGTTAATCTTCAAAAACGATAACGGAATGTTCCGACAAGATGTCGAACAATTCTTTTGCGTCCTGTTTGGTGAACCGAACGGCTGTTTCCTGCGCATCATTCGGCTGCTGCCGGTCGCGTCCGCAGAATGTTACACCGTTATTCAGCGTCAACACCTTTTCGTTCCAAGTATCTGTCTTCGTTTTAATGTAGAATTCGCCCCGCAGCCCTTCGACCCGTTCACCAAGGGCAGCCGTGAACCGACCGGCATACAGACCGCCGAGAACCAGCGTTAATTCCTGCCGCTGTACCGATATTTTTGCATCAAACGGACCGATAAGCACTTTTAATTTTGTTCCCGGTTCCAGCGGACGCGCACCGGTCAACCCGTTAATTTTCATTAAAATTGCTGCCGTCAGGTCGAACGCTTCGGCAATCGAGTCCGTGGTGTCGCCTTCCCTGACCGTGTATTCCGGTTCCAAAATATGCGAACTGCGGGAATAAATCACATTCAATGCCAGTTTGTCAAGCACCGGTTGGATTAGGGAACGTTCCGCCGAACTCAATTCGCCGTGTTCATTATAAAACTTGCTTAACTGAACAAACGCCTCGCGGATTTTTCCTGTCTCGCCGGATTCGGCAACATTCTCCTGATTTCTGACAAACCGTTCCACTGCGTCGCGCACCGCCGGCGTAGAAATTCCCGGCAGTGAACTTTTCCCGGCAGGACTGGTGAATAGTATTTCTTCTGATTCTGTGAACGGCATTACCGCGGTACCGTCCGCCGCTTTTTGCCCTGCCGGAAGCAGTTTCGGCTGCATCGGGTCTTTCACCGATTGCGGCTGTCCGAACGAAACAATCGGTTCTGCGCCTATCCGTTCCGTAACAACATTTCTGCGGGGATTGCGGATAGATGTTTGCTGATAGTTCTGCGGAGTACGGGAACCGCCGACGGTGTCGGCGGTTATAACCGGAACGGCGGTCAGTTCCTGCGGCAAACTAACGGCGGTTTCCCGCTGCGGTTCTTTATCCTGCGCTGGCGGCGGCACATTAGCGGTTTCCTGTTCCGGCGCAGAAAGAATCTTAATGTTCGGTGTCTTGGCGGCTACGAACGGCAGCCGTTTAATAATTTGTTCTTCGTCGGACAGCGGTACCGCTGTTTTTTTCGGCTCACACTCCGTAACGGCAAAACCCTCCGCCGGTTTCGGAGAATCGGCAGAGGAAACGATAAATACATCAGCGGCGGTTCCATCCCACGACAGCGGCGGCGGAGAAGCAATCGGCGGCGGCGGCGCAACGGGCGGTTCGCTTTTCGGTGCCGGTACTGCCGGCGGACTGCCGATAATAACGGCTGGCGTTGCCGGTATTGCCACCGGCGGATCAAACGGCGGTGCTTCGGCGGTAACCGTTTCAGAAACAACATTGGAAACAAGCGGTACGAAGTTGGGGGCATCAAATTCTTGTGCCGCTTCTTGTGCTGTGTTATCGGCGAAAAAAGGGGGCAGCACTTCCGGGACATTTCCCGATAAACCAACAGGAACGGCTGCGCTGGATACCGAACTGCTTGAAATACCAAGCGACGGCACGCCTTGTGCTATACCGTGAACGCCGGAAAGTCCTTCGCTGGTTGCTTCTTCGGCAGCATCAATGCCCATCCGTTGCAGGTAGTCGCGGTCTTCCGCTGATATATTGATTTGCGGCGGCTTCCGAAACAGCGTGTAAGTGCCGTACAAGGCAAGACACGCCATAAGGATAATACCGGCTGTTTTAATTGTCTTGGTAATTTTCACAACTCCTCCGTGTTCACCGCAGAAGGACAAAAATTCCTGCCGAGCGAAATTTACTGCGGTGTTATACACAAAAATTCGGTTATAATGCCATAGCAATTTTGACGAAAATCGCAATTTTGACGATTATTTTCCAAAAATCGGCAGATTATTCCGATTGATACAAAAAAAGACGGGGGCATTGCTGCCCCCGCCCCGGACAAACAGAGTTGACCAGACCTTGTTGTCCTTTTCACTAGGGAGACCAATCCTAATGAATTGCGGCACACATCCGCATTTTCTATAAAATTACTGTTTTTATAGTATAAATGGTTATTTTACGATAAAATAAAATATCGGCAAGCCCCCCGCCGATTTTTTCGGCAAATAGAAAATGCCCGGCTATCCGGTGAAGACAGCACTGCCTATTCCGCACAGCGGAAACCGACATCTTGAAACGACAGGGTTTGCGGCTGACTGCCCCGCGCCGTAGTCCGATAACCGGCATCCGTGTTCTCGGCACTCAAAAACGAACCGCCGCGAATCACCCTCAACGGTACCGGTTCGGTACCGTCCGTATCCTTTTCAGTATAAATGCCGTTCTCTTTGAAAATTTTCAACCGCGGTACGTTCGATGTTTCGCCGTCCAACGCCACGGGGTTCTCCAACGGGCAACGTTGATAGTAATTGCTGTCATACCGGTCTTCAACCCATTCCCAAACGTTGCCGCCGAGGTCGTACAGGTTATAACTATTCGGCGGAAATGAGGCAACCGGTGCCGTGAAAACGAACCCGTCCGCCGCTGTGTTTTCGTTCGGAAACCAGCCCTGCCAGTAATTCGCCATTTCCTTGCCGTTCACCAGCCGGGAATTGCCCCACGGATATGCCGGCTGCAACAGTCCGCCTTTTGCCGCACATTCCCATTCCGCTTCCGTCGGTAAGCGTTTTTTTGCCCACCGACAGTATGCTTGTGCATCATTCCAACTGGTATGCACTACGGGATGGTTAAGCATTGCCGCAACAGCAGAGCCGTCCGGTGTTGCCGCCGGATTTTTTCCCGCCGGATTCTTCCAGTTTGCTCCAACGAGCCGTACCCAACTTTTTTTCGTTGAATCAAAGACGAAACTCCAGCCCCGCTGTTCTGCCGACGTGATGTACTTTGTTTCCAAGACGAAACGCTGAAAATCCTTGACGGTCGTTTCGGTTGGTTCAATTTTGAACGGTTTCAGTTGAACGCGGTGTGCCGGCCGCTGGTCTTTCTCCGCCGCCGAATCATCGCCCATTGTAAAGACAGAGGGCAGCAAAGAGCGTGTTAGCACTTGTTCCGCAGGACTTGTTCTTCGGTCTTGCCCTTCCAGTAATTCAGAAACGGAAACATCAAACACCTCATCAAAAAATCGAAAAACAGATTGCCGGCAGAAGAACACCGCAACCGTCAGGAGCAGAAGTCCCCAAACGGCAATTTTCAACATTCCGTTACTGTTCGGCGGTAATCGTCGCATTTGAAAACGAATGAAAATGGTGTTATATCCTACAAATCCAGCGTTCCGATAATTTCGCTCACC
>JAISJZ010000297.1 GCA_031261125.1 Planctomycetaceae bacterium
GACCTGCGAGTGATTCCAGCCGAACTGTGCCTGTTCGAGTTTCGATAACTGAATGCTTTCTTCTTTGAGTTTGACGAAAAATCTATCGTAGTCCTTCTGAAAATTCTGCGTTAAAATCGGAATAGCAACGTCTTGCAACAAACCGGCGACAAAAATCTCTTCGGAATTGATGCCGGGACAATAACTGCCGATACATTTACAGAACACGGCGCGGCGGAGTGCGTCCTGTATCAACCGGCGGAGGACGAAGTTACCGACTTTCGGATTCGGCAGAAACGTGAACACAGCGTTCCAAAGGATAAAATTGCGGATAGTGCGGACAGAGACAAGCGACAGTGCTGTTTGAACGGTCGCAATTTTATTGGGAAAGCCGAAGAACGCTGAATTGGCAAACCGCAGAATTTGCGCTGTCAGACCGGGGTCGGCAGAAATCGGGAGGGCGAATTCCGGCGGACCGTTATCGGGGTTCTTCGACAAGTCCAAAACGCGGGACGCACTTTGCGGCAATGCCAAGACAGTGCATCCTTTAATCTTGTTCAATAAATCGGAAGGAAGCGTATCCAAATCAGGGAACAGGGGGTAGGAGACAGGGAACAGAAGCGAAGTGTATAATAAACGGTAATAAAAGAAAAGAGGGTATCCTAATGACAACAGTTCTTATACCGCTTGCGGACGGCTTTGAAGAAATTGAAGCCGTTGTATCGATTGATGTACTCCGCCGTGCCGGTTTGAACGTCATCACCGTTGGTCTTGAGTCCCGCACCGTGGACGGAGCGCACGGCATTGCCCTCACTGCCGACAAGGTCTGGCAGGAAGTTGCCGGTATCACGCCGGACGTTCTCGTTTTGCCGGGCGGAATGCCGGGGTCGAAAAATCTCGGCAAACACCGCGGGTTACAAGAGACGGCAAAACGGATTGCGGCGGCAAACGGCTGGTTAACGGCGATTTGTGCGGCACCGGCTTTTACACTGGCAAATTGGGGACTGTTAACCGGTCGGCAGGCAACGTGTTATCCCGGTTGTGAAACGGATTTTCCGAAGGGCGTAAAGTACGTCAAGGACAGCGTTGTTGTTGACGGTCGGTTCCTTACTGCTGCCGGTCCCGGAGCAGCGTTTCCGTTCGCGTTCACTTTGGTCGAAAACCTGTTGAATAAAGCAACTGCGGAGAATTTGAAAGGACAGATGCAGTACCGGTAAAACGGTGTTGTTTCGGAACAGGTCCGTTGTTAATTCCTATTGTTTTTTCTCTTCGGTGCCGGGACCGGCAAACGGCGGATTCTCGAACTGTTTGCCGTCCTCCGTAACCCGCGGGTCGCTGGTCGATTTCAGGACATTCAATAACCGTTGCGATAATTCTTTCTGAACCGCTGCGTATTCCGGTTTATCCGCAACGTTCACCAGATAATCCGGGTCGTTCCGTAAATCGTACAATTCTTCTGCCGGACGTTTGGCGAACGCATAATCCCAGTATTTTTTCCATTCCGGTTTTTCGCCGTTCAGTACGAGCCACGTTTTGGTCGGACCGAAATCCATATCGGAAAATGTGTAACGGTAACTGCTGTCCAGTTGTTGAATATCAAGATTGCCGTCCTTATGGTACGGGTCGCCCATCGGGTAGCGTTCAGGATGAAAGTTTCGGATGTACAAAAAGTCCTTAGTACGGAAAGACCGCTGCGGATACGGTGTTAAATCCGCCCGTGCCGTTTCGACGTGCCGTTCCCGGCCGGTAATCACAAAATCACGGCTTGGGTCAATTTGTCCGCTTTTTTCTGATTTCAGTAACGGTAATAAACTTTTGCCCGTCATCACATCCGGCGGTGCTAGACCGGCAATTTCCAGAAACGTCGGTGCTAAATCCATCAGGTTCACGAAGTCATCAACGGTTCTTCCGCCTTTAACGTTCTTGCCCCAGCGGATGAAGAGTGAAACCTCGGTACCGATATTGTACAGATTGCATTTACCTCTGGTGAAACCGGGGATTCCGTGGTCACCGCTCATTACAATCACTGTGTTATCCAGTTCGCCGATGTCTTCAAGATTTTTCAGAAAACGTTGCAGTACCGCATCAAGGGCAAGGACTTCACCGAGATAATCGGCAACATCTTCCCGCACTTCCGGGATATCCGGCAAAAACTTCGGAAGTTTTCCCTGCAACTCATCGGGATTGATGTCCCACAGGGCTTTGCCGGAACCTTTTTCCCAAGCCCGGTGTGTATTGGTCGGACCAAAATAGTACAGGAACGGTTTTGCCTTTTCTTCCGGCGATTTATTGCCGTCGTTGAGGAATAACTCAAAATTGTTCAGACATTCGGCATAGAGTTCTTCTTTTGCCGCTTCCCGGTCTGTTCCTCCGGCAACTAATTTTGTTACGGTCTGCGAAAACTGGTTGAACCGGTTACCCGCCTTATTGTACCGTGTCCGGCTTCCGCCGAAAGGCGTATCAGGATTCAAACCCGGACTCCACGCCTTATAGGTAAAACCGATGCGGTAACCGGACTTTTCCAGCAGCAGCGGAAAGACCGGTATGGTTTCGTCCCAGATTGCCGGTCGAAGAATGGCACCGCGACCGGTTCGGTAAAAATACTGCCCGGAGAACAATGCGCTTCGGCTCGGTGTGCAGGACGGAGCGTTAACGTGAGCATTATTGAAACGGACACCTTCGAGTCCGAGGCGGTCAATACCCGGCGTTTTAATCACGGAATTCACCGGATTTTGCCGGTAAATGCTTGCGTAGCGTCCCCAGTCATCGGCAAAAAAGAAAAAGATGTTCGGACGTTTGTCTTCGGCGGCAAACATCGGAAAAGCCCCCAGAAATAAAAATAAACAGCACAGAAAATAAATGGTTTTCGTCGGCATTACATCTTCCTTTAGGAGTGTTGGCGCAAAGACGGTCAGTGTCACACTATCGTTTATTAGGATCAGTATAGAACATTCACGGAGATAATCAATGGATTGCAAGCATTATTTTGATTATTGTCTTGTAATTTTCATAATGGGTCGTTGTAAGATGTCTTTTGGCTTTTAGGAAACGAACACAAACTTCGTCCAACGTTATGCTGCTGGGCTTGGCAGGTCTATCTTGATTAGCAAGATACTCAACGATGATACGGCGGTATTCCTTTTCAGCATCGGTGGAGATTTTTCTTTTGACAAGGGTGCCGGTAAAGATTTGTCGCCCATTGATTCGGACATAAGATTGCCCGATTCTCTTGTGAGTACAGTGTTTCGGGTGCGATGTTTTCGCCGTTGGTGCGTTTCTTGTTAGGAAACGCAACTTAATACCACCGCAAACAGTTAATACAAGAACTTCCGTCAATCGGGGCGACAGGATTTGAACCTGCGACCTTCTGACCCCCAGTCAGACACGCTAAACCAGACTGCGCCACGCCCCGAAACAAAATAACAAGATAAGCCATTATCCCGAATTTTCAAACTTCCGCAAGCCCCCGCTCAGTCCGACTGCAAGTTTTTAGAAGCCGAGCATTTTCAGGAATTTTAGCGGTTGATGTGCAACATTTAGTGCAACTGCCGTAATTTTATCCTTTGCTTCTTTCCAACAATGCAACAAGG
>JAISJZ010000320.1 GCA_031261125.1 Planctomycetaceae bacterium
CGCGGCTTTCAAACGCTGTCGATTTGCAACGTTGCCGGAAGTTCCATTTCACGGGAATCCGACGGCGGCATTTACCTTCACGCCGGACCGGAAATCGGCGTTGCATCAACGAAAACGTTCACGTCGCAGTGTACCGTCTTGGGGTTGCTGGCATTGTATTTAGGGCGTTTGCGGCATTTGAGTTTTGAACAAGGACGGAAAATCATCGAAGCGTTGGAACAGTTGCCGGACTTGCTGAACACCGCACTGCAAACGAACGATGCCGTTAAGAAGATTGCACTGAAGTACGCTGATTGTACCGATTTTCTATTTCTTGCCCGGCAGTTTAATTTTCCGGCGGCGTTGGAAGGAGCGTTGAAATTGAAGGAAATCAGTTACATCCACGCTGAAGGTTATGCGGCAGGCGAAATGAAACACGGTCCGATTGCGCTGATAGACAAGAAAACGCCAAGTGTGTTTATCGCGCCGAAAAGTTATGTATTAGACAAAACGGTTTCTAATATGCAGGAAATCAAAGCCCGCGGCGGTCCCGTTGTCGCGCTGATAACCGAAGGCGACAAAGACACGCCGAAACTTGCGGATGATGTCATTGCTTTACCCCCGATTGCAGAATTTTTACAGCCGATTGTGTATAACATCCCGCTGCAACTGTTTGCGTATCACGTTGCCGTTGCCCGCAACTGCGATGTCGATAAGCCCCGCAATTTGGCAAAGAGTGTTACGGTTGAGTAATAATTTTCTGTTCCAACCGCTGCTTGCGTTCCGTACCGCCGAGGTCGGGGTACAGCAATTTCAGAACGTTGTACTCTTTCTTTGCCTCTTCGGTTTTGCCTTGCTTATCTAAAACATTGATAAGTCCCTCGCGGGCAGCCCACCAAAGTTCGCTGCCCCTCTCTGCTTTGCTTGCGGTGAACGTCCATAACTGACCGGCAACCCGCAATGTGTCAGCGTCATCTTGCTGCGATAAAATTTCGGCGAGAAGTTGCCGAACCGTTAAATCGCTGCTGTCTTCTTTAATCATATCCCGCAGCAGATTGACGGCATCCTGCACTTTGCCTTCGTTTGCAAACGTGCGCGCCTTGTTCTTTTGAAAGGTCTTTTTCTCTTCGGCAGATAACGCCGTGAAAAATTGCTCCCGCAGTGCAGGGATTTTTTCCAATATCGTCAGTGATTCGTTGTGTTGTCCCTGCCGCTCTAACAATACTGCTGCCCGCAGCAGAAGCAGCGGCGTTTTCGGCGAGTCCTTCCAGACCGCAGCGTATTCTTGCAGTAAGGAAATGTAGTCCGCTGTTGTAATGCTGTTTTGTTTCACTGCATCAGTTGCCGCGTCAATTCCTTTGAGGTAATACTCGCTTGCTTCCCCGTACCGCTCAAACCGTTTGGCAAACGAACGGATAATACGGATAAACTCCGAACGTGTTTTTTTTGCATCATCGCCGCCGGGCGGCAAACGTTTCAGCACCGCATCGAGAACCGCCGCTGCCGCTGCCGCACTGTGAAATGCCTCATCGGAGTTTCCTGCCGATTCCGCCTGCCGGCTGACTGCAATGTACAACTTAACGGCATCAGCAAATTGTCCCCTGCGGTATTTTTCTTCGGCAATACTCTTCAACAACGGTGAATTCTCCGCCGCCCACTCTCCGTTATCCATTAACAGTTTGATTGCCCGCCGTCCCCAATAAGCGGAGTGCTGCTCTATCTGTTGTACCAAACGGAGAACGGCGTTGCGGTATTCCGTCCGCTGCGGTTCCGCCGCTTGTTTTTCAAGGGCGGTAAAAAGTTCGAGCAATGCTAATTCAAAGTCGGGAAATAATACCGCATCTGCCGGTACTTTACCATAATTTTTCAACGCCGTTTCCAATTCATTGACCGCAAGATGATACCGCAGCATTTCGGCGGCTAATGCGAACTGCAAGTCCCGCGGCAGCGTTACGGCAGCAAGCGGTTCCAACTGTTTACGGCACTGTTCCATACTGTCCGAAAGCCGGTACACCGACGCTAATTCAATCCGGCATTGGAACACCGCCGGCTCGTCAAGCGGCAAATTGGCAATATCCGTCAACAGTTTTGCTGCCTGTTCCAAACCGAACGTCCGGTCATTGCCCGGCGGAAATGTCAACGCTAATGACTTCTGCGCCAATCCCTGCTGAAAACAAATCAGCCGCGATAATGCTGTTGCCTGACGCTGCTGTTCCGTACCGCCGATTTTCGGCAGCAGTATCCCCAATGTTTCCGTGCATTTTTTGAATCGGTCAATCGAGTTAAGCAGCGTTGACCGGGCGGCGGCACTGCCTTCATACATCTGTTCGTTGCCGAACGAATAATCAGCGATGGCAAATTGCAACTGCGTCTGCAATCGGGCAAGAGAAACGTCAATGCCGTTATCTGTTGCGGGAACACTGAATAATTCTTTTTCGAATTCCGTTAATTTTTTCAGGAGTTCTGTTTGTTTTTCCGGTTCGGTAAGGAGTAATTGATTCGTTCTTGACCGGACGAGTTCTTCGGCAACCGCATATTTTTGCACCGGCGGCAGTGCTGTCTTTTGGAATTGTCCGGCGCAGAAGTATTCGACGGACTCAAACATTCCGCGGGCGACGAGTCCCCGCAGAAACGAAGTATCCGTATCCGCGGCGGCAGTTGCGGTAAAAACAGCGAAGAGGAAAAAAAACAGTTTCAGCATCGTGCGGAATGTAAGTTAACGGCGGAACTTACTTTGTATAACCGGCAGCGTGCCGCACATTTGAACAGCGGTTCCGCGGCAAAGCCACCTGTTGCGACAGCGAGAATAACACTTATTTTTTTTGTTTTCAAGAGCAATGGACGAAGCGGGAATTGATAACAAATAACGGATAATGGATAATGACCGGTGTATTGCTCATCATTTATCTGCTGTTAATTCCTTAATGAATAATATCCTCGTCATTGGTTCCGGCGGACGTGAACACGCTCTCGCTTGGAAATTAGCCCAAAGTCCCCGTGCGTCCCGTGTCTTCGTTGCTCCCGGCAATGCCGGTACCGCCCTCGACGGTGAACAGTCCGGCGGCGACATCGAAAATGTTAACATCAAGGAAACCGATTTTCCCTCCCTGATTCGCTTTGCCAAAGATAACAAAGTCGGCTTAACCGTTGTGGGTCCCGAAGTACCGCTGTGTGCGGGAATCGTTGACGCGTTTCAAACGGAAAAACTGCGGATTTTCGGTCCGAACAAAGCGGCGGCGCAACTCGAAGGCAGCAAAATCTTCTGTAAGCACATCTTGAAACTCGGCAAAGTCCCAACGGCAATTCATCACGAATTTCATTTCGGAGATGAAGCGGTTAACTTTCTCAATCAAGACCGGGATATGCCAATCGTGGTCAAAGCGGACGGCTTGGCAGCCGGTAAAGGCGTGTTCGTCTGCGGCGGACGGGACGAAGCCGTTGACGCAATTCTCCGCATTACGAAGAACAAAGAGTTCGGTACCGCCGGCGACCGGCTTATTTTAGAGGAAAAACTTGACGGTCAGGAAGCGAGCGTATTGGCAATTACCGACGGTTCTACACTTGTTGTTCTGCCGCCGGCGCAAGACCACAAAGCGGCTTATGATAACGACAAGGGACCGAACACCGGCGGAATGGGGGCGTATTCGCCTGCCCCGATTGTCGATACCGAAACGCTGCATTGGATTGAGGAGCATATTCTTGTGCCGACAGTTCACGCTTTGAATCAGAACGAAACACCGTTTAAGGGCGTGCTGTACGCCGGTTTAATGCTCACGAAAAACGGACCGAAGGTACTGGAATACAACGCCCGGTTCGGCGACCCCGAATGTCAGCCGATACTGTTCCGGTTGAAATCGGACTTGCTTGACATAATGGAACATACTGTTGACGAGACGCTGCACAAATTGCCGCCGCTGCAATGGGACAACCGGACGGCGGTCTGCGTTGTGATGGCAAGTGAAGGGTATCCCGGTTTATATCGAAAGGACTTGCCGATTCGCGGCTTAAACGAGGCGGCAAAAGTGCCGGACACAAAGGTTTTTCACGCGGGTACCGCGTTTAATGAAAAAGGCGAAGTTGTCAACAGCGGCGGTCGGGTTCTCGGCGTAACAGGATTGGGCAACACAGTACCGGAAGCGAAGTTGGCAGCATATACCGCCGTGAAGTGTATCCGCTGGGATGGTGCGTGGTGCCGAAAGGACATTTCGGATAAGGCGGTCAAATAGTGTTTTTCCCCGTTAAAATCCGAAACGCTTCCAAGTATTTTTCCCGTGTTTTGGCAACGATGTCCGCCGGCAATTCCGGCGGCGGACTGTTCTTGTCCCAACCGCTCTGCGTAAGCCAGTCCCGGACAAACTGCTTGTCGAACGACAACTGTCCCCGCCCCGGTTCGTATTGAGCAGCGTCCCAGAACCGGGAACTGTCCGGCGTTAACACTTCGTCAATCAGCAGCAGTTGTCCGTCGAGAAAACCGAATTCAAATTTTGTATCGGCAATGATGATGCCGCGTTTCAAAGCGTATTCCGCCCCTTTAATGAAAATGTCCAATGCTTTCTGCCGCAGCGTTTCGGATACTTCTTTGCCGGTAACGCTGCTCATCTGCTCGAACGAGATGTTCTCATCGTGTCCCGCTTCTGCTTTCGTTGACGGTGTAAAAATTGGTTCGGGCAACTTGCCGCTTTCCCGCAGTCCCGCCGGCAGTTTAATGCCGCAGACGGTTTCCGATTGCTGATATTCTTTCCAGCCGGAACCGCTCAAATAGCCGCGGACAATACACTCGAACGCAACGACCTTGCATTTCTTGCCGAGTGTGGAACGACCGGCAAACACGGAGCGGTCGGTACCAGTCGGCAACGGCATTTTTTCAATGTCGGTCGTGATAACGTGATTCGGAACGCCGAGGTAGTCAAACCAAAAGGCGGCAATCTGATTGAGGATTTTACCTTTGTCAGGAATACCTGTCGGCAAAATCCAATCGAATGCGCTGATACGGTCGGTGCTGACAAGCAGCAGCGAATTGCCGAAATCGTAAACGTCGCGGACTTTGCCCCGTTTGGGCGTTAGACCGGAAAGAGATGTTTGAAGGACGGTCATATCGAAAAATAGATAACGGATAAGGAATAAGAGGTAATTATTTATCGTCTGCTGTCCATTGTCAACACATAAGTATGGTGTATAATCGATGCTTTGAATTCTTCACATTTATCCGTTAAAATG
>JAISJZ010000331.1 GCA_031261125.1 Planctomycetaceae bacterium
CCGAAAAAGGATGCGGCACGGCAGTACGAAATCGTTGAGTTATCTGTCAATGCCCGGCAAGGTGATTCCGGCGGACCCATTTTGAACGAAGCCGGGGAACTGGCGGGCGTACTGTTCGGGTCAGATATGGTTCACAATACGGCAGGAAGTTGCTGTAAGCGGGTCAATTTGTTTTTATCGCAGACGCAGCCGAAGTTGACGATGCTGCCGGACCGTCCTGAAATGTATTTTGCTACGATTGAACCGTCGGGACCGTTGCGGCAGTTGAACGAAACAAAGCACGTTCTATTACCGGCACCAGAACGGGGCAAGCCGGACGGCATCGCCGGTTCGGCGAGTTCGTTCGGTGTCCGGTCGAATCCACAACGGTACATTCAACCGGCAACACCTGCATCGGTTACGGTCTTCTGAAAAAATTACGGTGAAAAAGAGTGTTTTTAGAAATGCTCTTATTGCTCTTCGCAATCAATGTTCCACTTCCACTGATTGAAGTACAAGTTGCCGCCGCGCCATTCAACTTCGCCCCGCTGCAAATCAACCGTTTCGCTACGGGGATATATCTTCGACGGATATAAATTGCCGGAATAATCTTCGTTGACTATCCACCGGTACGAATCTATCCCGCCGAGAAAAAATGGTTGAACACCGCCGATTTTTCTCAATCCGAACGACGTATCGACCGGTATCCAGCCGGTTCCTTCAAAATAAATCTCTCCCCAATCGTGCAGGTTCACACTGCCGGGATGAAGCATAAAACCGCTCTGCCATTTTGCCGGAATCCCGTTGTGCCGGCACAGCGTCAACATCAGCAGCGTTACCATTCCGCAGTCGCCGTGTCCGTTTTCGAGAATATACGACGGGATGTTTTCCATCGTGGAGTATTCCCGCGAAGAAGCCCACGGAATCGTTGACGTTATCCAGTCAAAAATCTTTTGAGCAACTTTCACCGGTTCCGTTTCATTGCCGACAATCGTTTTTGATAATGCTTTAATTTCCGGCGTAAAAATGATGTGCGTTTCCCGCTCTGCCGTGTATTTCTTGTACAATTCGGAGTCCTGGTTATACGGCTTCACCAAAACCGTATCCAAGTCAAACGATTCAGCAGTGGCTTTGAACTGTACCGTTTCCTGAAACAGCGTATCTTTTCCTTTTACGGCAACTTTCTCTCCGTACAGTGTTGCGTGTTCATACTCCGGCGGGGCTATGACAGCATTTGTCAAATTCGATTCCAGCAGTTTAACATCAGTCAGCCGGCGGCTGTTGTGCGGGAACGGCAGCCAGCAGCGAATCACTTCGCCTGCCGGTACCGTATCTGCCGGAACGGTAACGGTGTAAGTAATTTTGAACGTCCGCGGTTCAATGCCGACCGGTGAATTCGATTCTTTCGCTTTACTTCGGATTGCCGCTGTATTGTGTTCCAAGAATTCGTGAAACTTGTCTTTTCCTGTTCCGTCAATTTTCTGTTTTTTTGCTTTTGCCTCTTTACTGATACGGAACAAGTTAGCGGCGGCGGCGTGAAAGTACCGCTCTTCGCCGTTGATTTGCATTACTTCCAGTGATTTTTCCGCTTTCCATTTCGCCAGTTGTTCCGGCGATATATCGGGAAAGTACCGCCGGATATGTTCGAGAACCTTGTCTTTATCCGCCGAAAAATCAATTTCGATACGGTTCATCCGTTCCTTCTGGAAGTTCCAGTTCCACCGTTCCAACGGCGGAACGCTGCCGCCGGTCAGAAGTTGGTTTATCCGTTTCTTTGCGTCGGTGAAGTTGCCGACAGCAATGTCGGTGTAAATGGTTTCCGGCTCTCCGGCATAAACACAAACACTGAAAAGGACGAAAAGCAAAAACACCGCAATGAAAAACAGACGCTGCATTGTAAAGACACGGTAAAATCTTTGAAGTATCACTAACCGCTAGATTGTCCGCTATTAACGGACGAAAGGCAAGACCCGGTTTTCCGCTCGTGTTGCCTTTTGCAGCCGAAGGGGGGAGTTATCATTTTACGAGGTATTAGGAAAAACATTACAAAAAATTATTCACATAAATAGACAATGTTATTAAATGTTTGAGAATTCCAATGCCGATAAGGGACAATGTATATGACAATATCCTATATGGGAAGATGCCCTGTAAAATTGTAGGCGTTTTTTCAAAAATGGAATTTTATCAATGAAAAAATCGTTGATTCGTTTTTTGGGCGTGTTTTTCGGTATTTCGCTTTTGGTAACATTGCCGGAAGTTTTTGCAGATGTTGCTGAATGTGAACCCTGCGAACCGGTTTGCGGGACGCAATCGCTTTGGGAGTTCGGCGGTTGGCTCGATGCCGGTGTGATGGCAAACGAATATGGTCAGAAAGACGTGTATGATGCTAATGGCCTCTTGCCTGATTCGGGAAACACGAACCGTTTGAAAAATGCCAAGCACGCCTCCTATCAGATGAATCAGACGTGGGTCTATCTCGGCAAAAAACTCGACAAACGCGGTTTCGACATCGGAGGACGCGCCGAGTTTATGTATGGTGTCGATGGGCGGCATTTTCAAGCCGCCGGTCTCGATTACGAACCCGGAATCGGCAAACGCTGGGGCGAAGGCGATTATTACGCTTCGCTGCCGCAACTTTATGCCGAAGCCGGATACAAAAATTTCAGCGTCAAAGCCGGTAAATTTTTTACGCCGATGGGTTTCGATTCCTCGACATCGCCGAACCGTTTTTTCTATACGACATCGTATGAAAACCAATCGTACATTGACTTCGGCGGCATTTTGGCAACGTGGGATGTCAATAAAAAGTTAAGCGTTTTCGGCGGCTGGGTCAACGGCGAAGGAAATTTCTTTGACAGTTCCGACCTCAACGCCTTTCTCGGCGGCGTGAGTTACAAATTCGGAAAACACGTCAAACTCGATTATTCCGTCTTAACCGGCAAAGACGACAATGTCCGTAAATACTTCGTCAATTCATTTGTTGCCCGCATCAATTTGAATAAACGGTGGGATTACGCCGTTGCGTGGCTTCTGCGCAACGAAGAAAGCGACACCGTATCGAACATTCACTGGGGACGTTACGGTATCAATCAGGAATTATTTTACAATTTCAATTCCCATTGGACGTTCGGCGTTCGGGCGGAATGGATGAAGGATTACAGCAATGACCGCGGATACGATTACGATGTATACACTTTTTCCTTCGGAGTAAATTGGAAGCCCGTAGAGTATCTGACGATTCGTCCGGAAATCCGGTACGACAATTATGATAACGAAAAACCGTTCAATCG
>JAISJZ010000358.1 GCA_031261125.1 Planctomycetaceae bacterium
CCCCCGAAGAATTTTTTGCGGAACAAAAATATGCACCGTCGTTTATTTCTGATAAACGAGTGTATCACATTCACCGGCAGACAAAAGCGGGCGATGTGTTCTTCGTTGCAAACCCGCAGAACACAAACGCAACGGTGAGAGCAACGTTCAGGGCAACCGGCAAGCCGGAGTTCTGGTATGCCGAATCGGGTAAAACCCGTGATGCAACTCAATTTACTTCACTTAACGCAGGTACAACCTCCGTGATTATTCCGTTGAAACCGACAGAATCTGTCTTTGTTGTTTTCAAGCGGGACGTAAAACCGGCGGACGGTATTACCGAAATTAAGAAAGACGGCGTTATTATTTCGACGCTGAAGGAAGACGGAACAAGTTCCGCCGCTAACAACATTAAAATTCTTTCGGCGAAATACGGACCGCCGAACGATGCGGCAAGAACGATTGACGTAAAAGACAAACTGCAAAAGTTTGCCGATGAAAACCAAAATGACTTCTCGGTAACCGAGATGGCAAAACCGGTTGACCCCGCTTATATGGTGGTTAAGACGTTGACGTTTGAATACGAAATCACCCGCCCGAACGAAAAGGTACCGGTAAAACATATATGGAAGGGAACGGATAGAGACACGGTTAATTTTCTGACCTTTGGTGATGAACCGATTGCCGAACCCGTCAGCCAAGGGGGGCTTGCCCCCCGTATCACGGTCTATCAATCCGGCGAGTATGAAGTATCTGTTGTCAGCCCCGCCGGCTTGCCGCAGATTGCCAAGCAGACCGTTCAACTTCCCGCTCCGCAGGAGTTAACCGGCGAATGGAACGTTAAATTCCCGAAAAAGGATTTGATATTCGATCAGTTAACTCTGTGGAATGAGAATACCGATGAATACATCAAGTATTTCAGCGGTACGGCAACCTATACGAAAACGTTTACGCTTGACAGGCAGCAAACGGAACAACGTGAAATTTTCTGGTATTTCCTCGATTTGGGACAATGCAATGTTATTGCCGAAGTGAAACTTAACGGCAAGGACTTGGGAACGTTGTGGACGTTATCGAAGAGCGTTGACGTTACCGATACGTTGAAACAAGGTGAGAACGCACTGGAAATCAAGGTTACGAATCTTTGGGTGAACCGGCTTATCGGAGATGCAAAGTTGCCGGACGTACCGGAGCGGAACAAAGACAACCGGCTTGACAAGTTTCCTGACTGGGTGATTAACGGCGGGGCAATTCCCGACGGACGCTCAACGTTCTGTATGTGGAATCTTTGGAACGGCAACGAAACACCGGTACCGTCGGGCTTAATCGGTCCCGTGAAGTTGGTACCGGCGAAAGTTATCGAAGTAAAGTAGTTTTCGTAAATAATTTTACTTTGCTCCGTTAAAGTAAAACCGTTCTTTTCCGGTAAAGTCCGCCGAAACCATCGACGGACAAATGTATTGTTCGATGTACTCGATAATCAAATCCGTTCCTTTGAAATGCGAAACAAACGGCGAACGTTGATGGTTGTACATCGTGTCGGTCATATCCCGCATCAGAACGGTATTATTGCCGAGGCAAATCTGTTGCCGCAGTCCGAACGGTCTGCCGATGACGCACATATTCGTATGAACGCCCATTACGATTACGTTTTTAATGCCGTGCTGTTTCAGATACGAACCGATTGTAACGCCGGAGTCCGTAACGAAGTCCTTGTTTTCGTCAACCATTAAAGCGGCGATTTCGCTTCTCCAAGGTTGTCCGCCTTTGCACTTCGGTTCGCAGTCGCATCCGCCGTCGCTCTGGTCAAGCGGATATTTCTTGTCTTTTTCGGACGGCAAACCGCCGTTCCACTTTTCACCGCCGAGCGTATTCTTGACAGTTTCATCCGCCGGAATTCCCAATGCCCGTTTATGTGCCGGATGGTTTTCATAAAATTTCATACACTCGCTTGGAGCGTGAAAAATCGTTATGCCTTTGTCCCGCGCTGCGGTAAGGACTTCATTCATCCGCGGTGCCATTTCACCGACGCGGGCGGTTGCTCCTTTGCACCAGTGCTGGTTCCACATATCGCAGACAACGATTGCCGTTTCTTTCGGACTCCATTGCCGGACCTCGGTTTGTACTTCGCCTGTTTCGGCATTGCGTTTTTGAAGATGAACGGGAAACGTTTCTCCGGCTGCCTGTTGACCCGCAAAAAACATTACAAAAAGGATAAATAGTATTCGCATTAGCAAAGGATAAATTAGGAGACAAATAGCGGTCTGCATCATAGACAATAACAATTTCGTAAAAACTGTCAAGGACGGTGTGAACACTGCCTGATTACCAACGGTTTCATTTGGGTAAAATAGTTCAAATCTTCTTCGGAAAAAGCCGATAGGGATTGAGTTGTATTGTATATTTAGATAAGATAGAAAATATATTTAATTTATGAAAACGGCGCAATTCTTTTTCGGTGCGGTCATTTTAACGGCACTATCCGCTGCTTCTGCGGCGGACGGCATTACCCGGTCGGACGCGGTCTATACCGAATTATCGAAAGAACCGGCGGCGTTCGTTGCGGTACCGTCGCAGTTGCCTGACTATTCCTCATCATTTGCTGTACCGCCGGTAAAAACAGAAAAAAAAGAACCGCCGAAACAACACATCGAACCGCCCCAAGAGAAACAAACAGAGAAACCCGCAGAAAAGCCGAAGACAGAAAAACCGAAACAAGCGGTAAAACCCGGCAACACGGTTGCCGACTCTCAACCGCTGACGGAAAATTCCGAAAAACAGGAACAAGCCGAAACGGCACTAAAAAAGGCAACAGAACAACTTGCCGAACTAACGGAGCAGCAAAAGGAACTGAAACAGAAATTGGCAAAGGAAACGGAACTGCGGAAGTCCGTTGAGGAAGCGAAATTGAAGTTGGAGAATGAGGTGGCGGAGAACGCATTGAATCAAAAAATTGCTGTCGGTGCGAAAGAAGTTGCGGACAAGAGAATTGCCGAAGAAATCGAAAAACGGCAAAAAGCGGAAGAAGAAGTACGAACTATCGAACGCCGTTTAGAAAAAGAAAAAAAAAATAGCGAAACATTAGCAGCGGAATTGCAGGAAACCAAAGCGGCGTTAAAAAAGTCCGAAGAGAAACCGTCAGAACTGAAAGTTGCCGCCGGTTCGCAAGGACAGCAAACGTTAGCGGCAGCATTGAAAACCGCAGAAGAAATATTGAAAGCAAGCGAAATAAAAATCAAGGCGGTAATGGAAAAACTTACCGCCGAAACCGCAAAACGGGAAACTCTTGAAAAAAGTTTAGCCGAAGAAATCGGAACACGGAAAGAAACGGAACTTCAATTAAAAGCAGCCGAAGAAAAACTTACTGCCGAAACGGAACAGCGGGTAAAGACCGAAGCGGAACGGCAAAACATTCAAACAACACTTAAACAAACCGAAGAGAAA
The DNA here is from genome assembly GCA_031261125.1 of Planctomycetaceae bacterium. Taxonomy (GTDB): domain Bacteria; phylum Planctomycetota; class Planctomycetia; order Pirellulales; family Thermoguttaceae; genus WRKP01. The sequence goes on from JAISJZ010000358.1 coordinate 3,424, forward strand.
CTAACTGCGGAATTTGAAAAGAGTTTAGCCGAAGAAGTCGAAACACGGAAGAAAACGGAACTCCAGTTAAAAGCAGCCGAAGAGAAACTGACTGCGGAAACAGAACGGCGCAAAGTAAAGGAAACGGAATTGGAAACGTTAACCGGTAATTTACAAACCGTTAATAAAAGTTTAGCCGAAGAACAAACACTGCGGAAAGCGGCAGAAGAAAGTTATGCGGCGGCAGTTGCAAAAAAGAATTTACGCAAAAAGCAATTTTTGGCGGCGGTTATTACGTTAGCGGTACTGCTGCTCGTCATCAGCGGCACAGCCGTTTTTCTGAACAGAAAAGTGAAACAATCGGAAGCATTGTACCAAAACATTTTCGATGCCGTACCGGTGCCGGTGATTGCGGTTAACAATAATGCTGCCGTTGTTCTGCAAAATCAAACGGCACTGTCGCAGAAGTTGAAACCGCTGCCGCAAACGCCGCAGAAAAAAATCAATGTTCAGGAAACCCGCGGTCAATCGTTGTACGAAATCCAAAGTGTTCCGCTCACAGACGGGCGAGGGAAACCGTCCTTAACGGTACAAACGTTCTTTGACATTACAGAGAAGACGCAGGCGGTTCAACAAGTCCAAACGTTGAACGAAACGTTGACGGCAGCGGAAACGGAGAACAAAAACGTTTCATCGTCGGTTAATTCGCTGCACAATGTTGTGGAACAGTCGGCAACGGAACTCGGCGATGTGCTGGATAAAGTCAGTAAGACGAACGAGTTGACGGAACAGAACAGCAAGAACGCGGCAGAGGCGAACCGGTTCACAAAAGATGCGGTGCAAGCGGCGCAAAAGGGACAAGAACAGATGCACGCAATGGTTTCGTCAATGCAGGAAATCAGCAAGATGTCCGCACAGATGAAGAAAGTGATTAAGACGATTGACGAAATTGCGTTTCAAACAAATCTGCTGGCATTAAACGCCGCTGTGGAAGCGGCGAGGGCGGGAACACACGGCAAGGGTTTTGCCGTTGTTGCCGAAGAAGTAAGAAACTTGGCGACCCGAAGTGCGAAAGCGGCAAGGGAAACGGCGGAGTTAATCGAATCGAGTAATAAGCAGGTTCTCGGCGGTGTGAACGTTGCCAATCAAACGGCAACGGCGTTAGACGAAATCAGCAAAATGATTGACGGGGCAACAAACTTGGTATCGCAGATTGCGGATACAACAACGGAACAAGCAGCGAACGTCCGCGGCATTTCAGAGCAGTTAAACGAAGCGGCACAAACGTTGAACGCAATGAGAATATAACGGTCTAGCAGGAGTAGAGTGGTTTAGCCCGAACTCCTTGCGGTCGGTGTTTCAATGGAGAACGGAGAATGAAAAATGGAGAATTATTAAAAAGCCGGCGGACGATTTTAACGGCTGGCATCTTGTTCTTGGGCGGCGGTTCGGTGCTTGCGCAACGGGAGACGGTACCGGGCGACCCCAAGGAACAGGAAAAGCCGGTGGTTGTCAATGTCGAAAAAAACGTCAAGAAAAAACGCCTTCGGGAAGGTACTGTGTTTCAAGGGAGCAAAGTAACGTTTCGGGCAACCGGCAACCGAACAACGATGTTTCCGGTTGACAATGCCGAAGAACGGTTCGTTGTTTTGGAAAACCTGAATCTGGAACGGATTTTACGCACCATCGAAGACAAGCCGCAACGTTCCGTTTGGAAAATCGACGGTATTTACACGGAGTTTCGCGGCGAGAATTATATTCTTATTCAGCGGGCGGTGAGCGTGGCGGATTGACACCGATTGCCGTCGTTTATCGTTTCAAATGTTTATCGAAGAAAAGTTGCAGTTCTTCGACCATTTTCGGGGCGAAAAATTCGGGACCGCCGTGTCCGCCGCGGGGAATGAGAAACATTCGGCTCTCAATACCGCTCTGCCGAAGTTTGTCGTGAAACTTTTCGCATTGGGCAACCGGTACGAGCAAATCCGCCGTACCGTGAACGTGCATAAACGGAGCGGCGTTCTTGTCAACGTATGTTAACGGGCTTGCTTCGATTGCTAACTCTTTCTTTTCGGCAATAGGACCGCCGAGCAGCGATGTGTACATTCCGACAAGTGCTTTCGTCAAATCCGTGCCGGGGTCGAACCCGTCTAATGCGGTCAGCACTTCCGTCGGTCCGAAATAATTACAAACCGCCTGTACTTCGCTTGTCTGGTCGAGGTTTTCGCCGGTATCAAACTTCTTGATTTTACCCGTTGTGCCGAGAAGGTTGACAAGATGACCGCCGGCAGACCCGCCGGAAACGCCGATGCGGTTCGGGTCGAGGTTGTACTTTTTACTGTGTGCTTTGAGCCAGCGAATTGCGGCTTTACAGTCCTCGATTTGGGCGGGAAACTTTGCAACGTTGCTTAACCGGTACTCAACACTGGCAGCAGCATAGTCCTTGTTGCATAATCCTTTCATTGGGCAGTCGGTTTTATCGCCGGAAACCCAGCCGCCGCCGTGAATCCAAACCAGCAGCGGAAACGGACCTTCGCCTCGTTCCGGGACGTACAGGTCAAGTTTGACGGACACATCGCCGATTTTGGCGTATTCCAAGTCCTTAAATTCTTTGATGCCGTTATTGACGGTTTGGGCAAACAACGGACAGGTACACAGCATTACGAGCATAATCAACAGATTTTTCATTGGATAACGGGGGTAAAAATTGACAAGGAACAACGGACAATGGACAATCAGGCGAGTGAATTGTCAATTATCCATTGTCCCTTGTCAATTATCCAAACGTTATGCGATTTTTTTTAACTGCCCTCTTCATTTTAACGGTGTTCGCCATTCAGGCAGCGGAAAACTCCGTCCTGTTCACCGCGTCCGAAGTGTCCGTCAAAACACTTAAACCGCAGTCCTCAAAACTGACGTTTCAGGACGATGCCGTTCTTGTCGAAACACAGAAGGGCGACTGGCCCGGCTTTTACGTTGGCGGACTGAATTGGAACTTGGACAACGCCGCCGAGATTCTAATTGAAGTGAAAAATGTCGGTACCGAACCCGTTACGCTGAACTGCCGATTGGATTCGCCGAAGATTGACAATGCGACGATGGATGGTACTTACACCCATTCGTTTTCGGTCGAACCCGGCGCAACGGTACAGGGGAAAATTCCGCTGCCGGTCATACTGCCGCCGCAGTTTAACGGGAAATTTTTCGGTATGCGAGGTTTCCCCGGCGGAGCAAGAGGACAAGGCAACACCGGCAAAGCGGCGGCGTTTCATAAAGACGCAGTTGCCGCAATGACACTGTTCCTGAACCATCCCGCTCAAGAAACAAAGTGGAGTGTCAAACGTATCGTTGCCGTTCCTGCTGCGGACGGACAAAACAACGCTTGGCAAAAGATGAGTGTCGAAGAATTCTTTCCGATGATTGACGAATTCGGTCAGTTCAAGTACGGCGATTGGAAGGGCAAGGTTCATTCCGTTGCCGAATTGAAAAAGAACATCGAAATTGAAAAAGCGGACTTGGCAGCGCATCCCGGTCCGAAGGACATTGACAAGTACGGCGGTTATACCGGTATGCCGAAGCGCAAAGCGACCGGACATTTCCGCGTTGAAAAAATCAACGGCAAATGGTGGTTTATCGACCCGGACGGACATCTGTTCTGGTCTCACGGTGCCGACTGCGTCATCAGCGGCAATGCAACGACTCCGGTTACAGACAGAGAATTCTACTTTGAAGGACTGCCGGATAAAAATGACCCCGTGTACAATACTTGCCGCGGCACCGGTTCGTGGGCTCCGCATAATTATTACGAAGGCAAAGGCACCTATCAAACGTTCAATTTCACGCAGTACAACCTGATGCGCAAGTACGGCAGTGATTGGAAAGATATTCACGCTCAACTCGTTCACAAACGTTTGCGGAGTTGGGGAATGAATACGATAGCGAACTGGTCGAACCCGGAAATTTATAATCTGCGCAAAACGGTTTATACCGCTAATATGGGCAGCGGCGGCAAACCGATAGCCGGCAGCGGCGGATACTGGGGCAAGTTTCCTGACCCGTTCTCGAAAGAGTTTGAGGACTCTGTGAATGACAATGCGAAGCGGTTAGCGGAAACAACGGCGGACGACCCGTGGTGTTTGGGCTACTTCGTTGATAACGAAATCAGTTGGGGTGGCGAACGGTCCTTGGCAATCGGGATGATTACTTCGCCTGCCAACCAGCCGGGTAAATCTGTTTTCGCTGCCGACTTGAAAGCGAAGTACGGCGATGTTGAGAAGTTGAACGGTGTTTGGGGAACGAAGTACACCGATTGGGATGCGGTATTGCAAACAACAGACAAACCGAACGAAGGTTCGGCGCAAAAAGACCTTGATGAT
>JAISJZ010000369.1 GCA_031261125.1 Planctomycetaceae bacterium
AACAAGGACGTTCTGTTTTTTGTGTGCTATTTTTTTGCGGCGGCATTGCTCTTGAATATGCCGAAAAAACTAATTTATAAAATCGGAGCAGGAATCGTCGTATTGTTCCTTTTATTTTACGGTACGGCATTGCGGCATAATGCTGTTTTTGCCTTATTCCCAATGCTTTGCTGGCTCGTTTGGTCGTTTAAGAGCCGCCGGTTTTATCTCGTGGCATTGACAGCTCTCATCCTTTGGGGTTCTTATCTTGGCTTAAATCATTTCGTTACTTACGATGTATTACGAACGAGTAAAACTTACATCTTACGGGAACGGTTTTACGGCGATATTTTTATCTTGAATTACTTCGGCAACCATTACAAAAATCCGCCGAACACCTTCGGTTGTGATTTTGATAAGTTAGATCAAACGTTATTTCGGAAAGAATATCAATACCGCTGTATGTACATTCCCGAAGCGTTTCATGTTGTTGGAAAAAATATCGGTTGCGAGTTCCCGCCGCTTGTTGCCGAAGGATATGCTCCACCGAAAGAGGGCGTTTCAATGCAACAGCAAAAACAAAATTTACAGGACTTCATTACGTTGCGAAACGAATGGTTCCGGCGAATTTCATTAGAACCGCTGCTTTATTTTCGCCTTCGTTGTTATTATGTTTTGCGGTTTTTGTTCATAGACACTCCGATATTGTGTTTCGCTTTGTCCGGCGGTTTTATTAACGGTGTTGCGGTGTTAATAATAACGCTGCTGTTCTGTGTTGTTGGAACATTCTCAAAGAATCGCTTCTTGCCGAGAATGTTTCCCTCTTTGATGCTTGCGTATTCTTCGGCGTTATACACATTACCTTTGTTTATGTTTTTACCGGAGGACGGACCCGGTAATATCCGCTACCTTTATTGGTTTTACACTTCGTCGTTCATTTCAATAGCGTTATTCTGTGCCAACTCCCCGCTGTTTACCGAAATAATACAAACGGTGCAACGGTATTGGAAACGCAAGTTTGCCAGTGATATTCAGATCGAAAATTTAGTTTAACGGTTATGCAAAATAAGGCGACGAAAAGGAGGCGGAATGTGGTCATTTTTCGGGGGCAACAAAAAAAGGACTTCAACCCGCCGAGAAACCGGAATTCTGAATTAGCGCACGCCGCGATGCTGCGCTGTTCAAGTTTATGCTATAATCAATATTCGGCATTCGGACGGCCTGGTCAATAACCGAAAGTCAACTATACCTTCACACCATTGTCCGCCGTTAAACGGAAAAGTTAAAAAAATCTTTCCCCAAAAACGAAAAAAAATCAAAAATTTCCCTCTATTCATTATTCTGCCTGTTGCCGGTACCGCCGGTTCCACTCCCGCCAACGGCGGGAACGGTCAGAATTTTCCGAATTTGACAAACGCCCGTCCCGCCGCCGCCGTCCAAAGTCCGACATACAAACCGGCAAGGTCCTGCATAATATCAAATATGTCAAACGAACGCGCCGCCGGCAGCAACTCCTGTACGATTTCCGTCAGAAAAACATAACCGAACAGCAGCGTCGCCCAAACGAAAAAACTGTACTTTCTCCGACCTAACTCAACGAGAAAACCCAGTATCGAAAACGTAATGAGGTGTGCGAACCCCGCCGGTCCTTCACCCGGTTCCCAGCCGAAGAGAATCGTCCGCGGGTCCGGCAGCCACAACAGCAGCGTCAGAAACACGGCGTAAACGGCAGTAATAAAACGGATAGCGGAGAACATCATTATGCCATATCCCGGTCTTCAAACAACAGCAGCGACACAACCAATGCCGCAACGCAGTACAACGCCGCATACAGTACAGCCCAACCGACGTAAATCCACGGCAGCGTCCGCCCCATTGCCACCGCCGTTTCCATATTAAAATGGTCTAAACACGGAATGACTGCACTCGTCAACCGGGCAATAAATTCTACCAGCGGCAGTTGATTCGCCGACGATTGGGCAATCACCGGTATCAAATTGCCGAGGAGGTAAATCAACAGCGTTATTGTCAGATTCGGCAGCAGCGGCAAGCGGGTTGAAATCGCAATCGCAATCGCCGCCAAAATAATCGTTTCCAGATAAGCCAACGCCAAATCGGGCAGAATGTCATAGACCGCCTGCGCACATTCTATCGCCGTTGGAATATCTTTGGACGACTCCCGCGCGTCATACACCACCTTGTACGAAACGGTATTGAGAAAGAACGTTCCCAAGACGAGAAATATCAGCGTTACGGCAATCATTACGCCGAGATATTTTCCGATGACGAAACTGCGCCGGCTGATGGGTTTTGCCAACGCCATCAGAGCAGTTTTTCCTTCGATTTCATCGGCAATCGTGGAACTTGCCGACCAGACGGCGAGGAAAGCGGCAATGAGTTTCACAACCGTAAGTCCCTGTGTGATAACAAGTTTGATGTCTTCTCCGAGCGTGTTGTACGGTATCAGCAGGAAAATGAACAGGGCGAAAATGCCGACGAGCGTCAGAATGACAAACAGCGGTTGAAACAACGCTTCTTTAGCAGTTACCCACGCGACGGCACCTGCCTTCGGAACGTAGTTATGAATCAAATAAACGGCAGCGGCGAACAGGACGAGCGCAGCGACAGCACCGGCATCAATGTAGTACAATCCTTTAATCCAGTTCGGAAGGGAAAGAGCAGCAAATAAGGGAGCCATAGTAATAACAGTTTAGCCGCTTCCGCAGCGTTAATCCGATTTCTCCCACATTATAACCCAAACACCGCCGGTTTTCAAGAGGGTTTCTATTTTTGAAATTTATTTAGGTTCACAAACGTTCCCTCTTGCAACTTTTCTAAAATTGGGTAGAAAGAAACGCAGTTTTGTTTTTCTGCGTGGGCGACGTGGCGGAACTCTACGGAGTCGAAACGAAACGTATCAACGAGGCGGTTAAGAATAATCCCGATAAATTTCCGTCGGGATACATCATTGACCTGAACGCCGAAGAATGGGGAAACTTGAAGTCGAAAGATTCAACCGCAAATTGGGGAGGAAAAAACAAATTGCCCAAGGCATTCACGGAGAAGGGTTTGTATATGCTGGCGACGATTTTGAAAAGTCCGCAAGCAACGTAAACGACGAAGTTCAAACATACCATCAAACAAAAACGAAATAACCATTTAGCCCCGGCACTGTTACTTACGGTACATACTACTCGAAATAAGTATCCTTCTCAACGGCAGCACCGGCGGCAATTTTACCCGCCAACGCCTCCGGCGAGTCCGCAAACAACGGAGAAATTTCAACATTAACGCCGTCCGCCGCCTTTACTCCGCTCTGTTCCAGCCAACTCGTGTGCATCGCCGAAATATCCGCAGAGACCGTTTCCGGCGAAAATTCGGGACTTCCCGGAGCGTTTTTCAACGGGGCGTAATGATTCGGCGGGTCAACCTCGACGACAATGGCGTTTTTCGCCGACGGCAGTAAATCGAAAATGAACCGCTCAAATTTCACCGCATTCGGTTCAGACGGCTTAACTGTTTCACCGGTCTGCAAATCAGTATAAGAAACCTTCTTCCGGGCAGTGTGAAACGGCAAAGACGACGCAATTTTTGAGCATCGTTCCAACAATTCGACATTGAAAATATGCACGGCAATACTGCCCGCCCAGATTTGCAGCGAACCGTCCGATTTGCGGCGTTCGGCAACATCATTCGGCAAATCGCTGTACTCGATAACATACAGTTTATCACCGACCTTCACAACGTTGCCGACTTTGTCCAAGGGATTCGTTTTTCGGATGACCTGACTGGTCAATTCGGAACCACTCAAAACGTGATAGCCGAGCATTTCCGGCGACAGAATCCGAACCAGCGGATTGTCGACCTGATTGTAAAACAGGTACTCGATGCCGCGGGATTTTAACGTTTCCAACGCCGTCTGCCGACCGCAGGCGGTTCGGCTAAACGACAACGCTTTTAACATTCCGCCGTGACCGTCGGGACTTAACGCCAGGCCGCCTTTGTCCGCCAGAAGCACTTTGCCGCTGTCCATTGAAACGGCAGGCATCGTTCCCTGACAGAGAATCAGGACATCGTCTTCTTTCAGTCCGAAAAACTTGTTCCCTGTTAAAAATTCAACTGTTTCGGCGTGCGTTGCCGGACTCGTCATTACACAGTACGGAATTCGGTGTCCGTACCGCCGGACTGCCGCCAAGACCTTTTCAAAGTGAATCTGAAAGAGCGTTTTACCGGAAACAGGACCTATCGGATACATTCCCTTCGGATGGTCGAAGCCCAGCCGTGTTCCTTGTCCGCCGGCAACGAGAACGGCAGCCGCTTTACCTTGCCGCAGAAGTTCTTCTCCGGCGGCGTATGCGTTACCCGCACCGGAGGTACTGCGGCGAACAGTTGAAAATTGCTCAAACGGCGGTTCGGCTGCGCGGTCGGCGAGTGTCAGCGATTCGGCGGGTTTATCCCGGTCGGCGTAAAGTTGTGCCAGTTGAGCGAAGTCAATCTGTTCGATTTGCGCCGCTAAATGCTGTTGTTCCGCGGCGGTCAGGGAATCCCAGAAAGTCAATAAATGTTCCTGTCGGAACGGTGCGAGTTTTTCAAGCAGTTGCGTCTTCATAGTATCAAACATTATTTCGGAACGACCGTACAGTTAATCCGTTTGTCGGCGCGTTTCGGCGGCGATTCAAGTTTGCCGAATTCTTCAAGTTGTACAAGAATCCCTTGCAGCACTTTTTCGCCTTCGTCAATGTGGGCGAGTTCCCGCCCTTTGAACGCCACGGAGATTTGCACCTTGTCCTTTTCCGCGAGAAATTTCTTGATGCTGTTGACTTTGACCTGAATATCGTGGTCGCCGGTTTTCGGACGGACACGCACCTCTTTCAGTTTCGTCTGATGCCCGCTCTGCTTGTTCTGCTTCTTCTTCATTTCGTACCGGAATTTACCGTAATCCATAATGCGGCAGACCGGCGGTTTGCTGTCGGAGGCAACTTCCACGAGGTCAAGGTTAAGGTCTCTTGCCCGGTTTAGTGCGTCCCGCGTATCCATTATACCGAGTTGTTCTCCCGCGTCAGAAACAACCCTGACTTGCGGGACACGGATTGCCTCGTTGATACGCTGTTTGCTCTTGTCATTCGACCGGTTCTGTTGGTCCCGGCGGGGGTCCTGCCTCATCAGTGCCATAAAGTTAACGGGTAACGGGTGATAAATCGTGTTAAGGGTGAATAGAAAACAACACAAGCAGTGTAACAAATTCTGTGTTCCGTGTAAAGAGAGATTCATTCCGAGGTGAGCAACTGTTTGAGCGATTCTAAGTAACCGGCAACTTTCGGGGCGGAAACCTCTTTCCAGCCCGAAAGTTTGTGGTTCAGCACCGCTGTTTTCAGTGTTTCCAGTGCGTCTGCCAAGTCCGCCGGCAATTCCGCCGAACTGTTCAACGATTCCATTACCGCTTTCGTTGTCGGTGCTTCCCGCTTCGGTTTCGGCTTTTTCTCTCTCTTTTCCAGCAATCCGTCATCCGTTCGGAATGGCGGCGTATCGTCCACGATGACCGCTCCGCTTATCGGTGCCGTCCGCAGTTCCGTCCGGTCGGACATTCGGTTCACCGAATTCGGTACAAACGAATCGTTCCGCGGATTGACATCTTCATCAATTTCTGCCGTGATAATGTCTTCGTCCCGCGGCTTGAATTCATCGGCACCGCCCAGCGTTTCCCAACGTTGGACCTTCATTTGGGCAACCGACCAATCATTTTGTGCCGCTCCTTCAAGCCAAAGTTCGGCATCGTCCCAATCGAGGGCAACTTGAAAATGCGACCAGTACAACTTCGGATAATCGGCGGATTTTGAGCCAAAACGTTCGGCAACCCGGCGAAGACGACCGGCGTGCTGCGGCGAAACATTGCCGACCCGTTTCGCCCAAACATCGTCGGAATATGCCGCTTTCGGCAGTCCGGCTTCTATTATTGCCTGCCGCCAGCGGTTGATAATCTCGCCTTTTTCCCAATTTGTGGTACTGACGAGCGTATTCCACTGCCCGACCAGCGGATTGGACAATTCGTCCATTAGCGGCGTGTTGACGAACGGTTCATCAGTTTGAAACGGCACGGCATCGGCAAAATCAGTATCGGAAAAGCGGGGCGAATGTTCTATTACAGCAGACACAGGAAAATTATTGTTGACGGTAAAAAACTCAAACAGCAAATAATAAATCAGGAACGGCTGCCCATTATCCCGGAACGGCTGCGGATTGTCAACCGGCACCGCCGCCGCAGTTGACAAGAAACAACGGATTACAGACAATCACGGAAACAATTATTCGTTATCCGTTATTCATTATCACGATGTCTGTTATTACCGTTGAACCAAAACGTAAAGAACTGCGTAAAAACAAAGATAAGAGTGAAAACAAGCCGAAAGAGGAACCGGTCTTCAACGTGATTCTTTGGAATGATGACGACCACACGTTCGAGTACGTTGTTCGGATGCTCGGCGAGTTGTTCGGTTATCCGGCGGAACGCGGTTTGCAGTTAGCGTGGCAAGTTCATACGGCCGGCAAAGCCATTATTTTTTCATCGTCGTTAGAACAAGCGGAAATTAAGCGGGACAAGGTTTTGGCGTTCGGTGCCGACCCGCTGATGCCGAAGTGCAGCGGTCCGCTTGCCGCAACACTGGAACGCGCCGTTGTTTAACTGTAAATGTGCGCTAATCGAGACCGAGCATTACAACGTTAATGCCCGAACCGATGCCCATCAGCGCAATACGGTCACTGTTTTTTGCAAAACCGGTTTCGATGCCGATTGCCGCTGCCGTCGGCAGTGCAACGCTGCCGGTGTTGCCCAGCGTTTCTAATGTCGAAAAGTTAATTTCCGGCGGAAGTCCCAGCGTTTCAAACAGCAATTTCTGGTGCATTTTACCGACTTGATGACAAAACGTTTTCGCAATGTCTTCCCGCTTCCACTGAACGGCGTCCAAGAATTTTTCAAAATTCTCTTTTGCGGCAGTAACGCCTTCGAGCATCAGCGTTTCGGAATCCGTCTGCATTGTCGGATTCATCCCGTCGCTTTGACATAAATTATGAAAATTGGTCTTCGCCAAAACAGAACCGCCGAGCAAACGCCTGCCGGTGCGGGAACAATTCTTATGCGTCAGCAGCACCGCTGCGCTGCCCGAACCGATAGTTAAAGACGCAAACGCCGGTTTCACGCTCTTCCGGGTAAATGTTTCGTCCGTGTTCAGTTGCCGAACCGTTGACTCAATCAGCGCACGGGAATCCTCCGTTCCGACAACGATGCCTGCTTCGATTTGCCCCAATTCGATTTTATCGGCAATCTGGATAATGCCGCTCATAATGCCGAGACAAGCATTAGAAACGTCATACACGAAACAATTTGAGGAAAGACCGGTTTCGTAATGTACCCGGCAGGCGGTCGCCGGTTCGAGAAAATCCCGGCAGACGGAACCGTGAATCAATGCCCCGGCTTTCATCGGGTCAAAACCGGTTTGCGTCAAAAGTTTTTTGACGGTTTTAATACTTTGCGTACCGGGTGTTGTACCTCGCTGCCAAAGACGGCGTTCTTTGATGCCGGTTAAGATTTCCAGTCGTCCTGCCGGTAATTTCAAACGTTCATACAGCGGTGCGAGTTGCCGCTCCAACTCGTCCGTGGTTAACACCTCTTCCGGCAGTGTGTAAGTAAATGCTTCAATGCAAACGTTGCTGTATTTCATCCTAACTCAATCATTTTGTCGATGCAAACCCGCGCTTTGGCAATCGTTTCACGGTCCATTATGATTTCTTCGCCGCCGGTTCCCTGCAAACAGTTTAATACGTCAATTAAAGACGTTATCTTCATATTCGGACACAGCAACTTTTTTGACAGCAGATAGAACCGCTTATCGGGACAGGCATACTGCAAATGCTGGACAATCGCTATTTCCGTTCCGATGATGAATTCCTTCGCACCGGATTTTTTCGCAAAATCCATAATGCCGGACGTGGAGCCGACGTAATCGGCATACTTCACGACCAGCGGCGTACATTCCGGGTGAACGAGCAGCAAAGCGTTCGGGTGTTTTTCCTTTGCCGCTTTGACTTCTTCTGTGTTGACTGCCGCGTGAATCGGACAGCCGCCGCGGAGAAGTTTGAAGTTCTTCTCCGGCACCTGCTTGGAAACGTAATCGCCCAAATTGCAGTCCGGGATAAAAAGAATGTTCTTGTTCTCAATTTTGGAAACGATTTTAACTGCCGAAGAGGAGGTAACACAGACATCGCAAATCGTTTTCAAGTCCGCCGTGGTGTTGATGTACGCAACAACGGTGTAATCGGGATAATCCCGTTTTGCCGCTTCGACCACTTCCTTGCTCATCAATTCCGCCATCGGACAGCCGGCGAGCGGGTTGGCAAGGAACACGTTTTTCTCCGGCGAAAGAATTTTGACGGTTTCCGCCATAAAGCGCACGCCGCACATTATGACGGTCTTGTTCGCCGTCTTGCTCGCCTGAACGCTTAGAGCGTAAGAATCTCCGGTGAAATCGGCAATCTCAACGATGTCCCGCGTTTGATAACTGTGCGCAAGAATACAAACGTCTTTCTCTCTTTTCAGACGCAGAATATCGGATTGAACGGACGGGATATTCATAAGGAACAAGGGGTAGTAATAACGGACAATTATCCGTTGTTGACATTATTTGTCAATGTTTCCCGCCTTAACAGGTTGATTCCAGGTTAACCTATATCGAGTATTCGTTTCCTTTTTCGACACTTATATCTAAAATGTCTTGCAGCGTAATGCCGTCGAGGTAATTGGCAATAACTTTTTCTAATCCTTTCCACACACCTACAGCGGTACAAAAGTCGCTGCGGACGCAACTTGCCGGTCCGTGGTCGAGACACGGTACCGGTGCGATACTGCCTTCGGTGAGCCGGAGAATACTGCCGAGAGTATAACGGTTCGGCGGTTTTGCCAAGCGGTAGCCGCCTTGCGAACCGCGGTTCGTTTGCAGAAAGTCCGACCGGTTCAGCACGGTAACGATTTGTTCCAGATATTTTTTGGAAATATCCTGCCGTCTTGCAACGTCTTTGAGCGCAACAAACCCGTCGTTACGGTGTTCTGCTAAATCGAGCATCATCCGCAGCGCGTAGCGTCCTTTTGTGGAAACTTTCATAGCAAGGAATTATTCAGATAGGTTTTCTATGCAATGATTATAAAGAAAAAGAAAGATAGGGACAAGTCCCTGCACGGATATTACCGGCGGGCAACTTCGGGTTGACATTCGCGGCTTTTATCGCTATATTGTCTATAAATTATTGGCGAAACAAAATTTTTCCGTTGACGAACAACGGGGCTGCATCAATGAGTATTCCGATTCCTGCCGGTTATCGTTTCGGTGCCGTTCACTGCGGGCTGAAATCCGACCCGGAATTATTCGATTTATCGCTCATCGTTTCCGACTGTCCCGCCGCTGCCGCAGGCGTTTTTACACCGAATCTGGTTTGCGGCGCGCCTGTTCAGGTTGACCGCAGCCGGTTGCCCGGTGAAGGATTCCGCGCCGTTGCTGTCAACTCCCGGTGCGCGAACGCCTGCACCGGAGAACAAGGTTTGCGGGATGCCGAAACAATGGCGGCATTAGCGTCCCGGTCCGTCGGCGGTGAACCGGCTCAAGGTCTCGTGATGTCCACCGGTGTTATCGGGACAATGATGCCGATGGACAAAGTCCGTACCGGTATAACCGCTGCTGCCGCGAAACTTGCCGCAACGCCATCCGCGTTTGTTGATGCTGCCAGAGGAATGATGACGACGGATACATTCCCGAAGTATGCCGGCAAACAGATGCAACTTGACAACGGTAAAGAAATCCGAATTGCCGGTATGTGCAAAGGAGCGGCAATGATTGCCCCGAAGTTGGCAACAATGTTAGCCGTCATAATGACGGATGCCGCTCTGACACCGCAGGATGCCCAAATGTTTATTCGCACTGCTGCCGACGAGTCGTTCAACTGCATTACTGTTGACGGACATACCAGTACATCGGACATTCTGCTGCTGTTGGCAAACGGGGCAACTCAATCAACGCCGCTAACCGGCAGGGATTTACAGCGTTTCGGCGAAACGCTGCAAGAGTTATGTACGGAACTTGCCGTGAAAATTCCGCAGGACGGCGAAGGAGTATCGCATTTTATCACGCTTGATGTCCAAGGATGCAAAGACGGGGAATCTGCCCGGAAAATCGCCCGAAAAATCGCCGAAGATGTACTGGTAAAAACGGCAATTTGCGGTGCAGACCCGAATTGGGGACGCATCGTTTCCGCATCGGGAACCGCCGGTGTCCCTTACAATCCAAAGAACGTTTCGTTAAAATTGAACGGTTATGAATTGTTCCGCAGCGGCGAGCCGGTACCGTTCGACAAGCAAGAAGTCAGCGGCAATATCCGCGAAAACCGGAACACACACATCGTTTTGCAATTCGGCGAAGGCGGTGCCGATGTCCGGTTTTGGACGACCGATTTAACCCAAGAATACGTCCGGCTCAATTCCGACTACACAACATAACAACTATTATATGCAATCCCCCCAAGCGTACCTTGTCCTGATTCAGAACGGAGAGCAAAAAGAATTATTTACATTGTCCAGCGGTGCGGCAGTGATGCTCGGTCGGGCTACGGAAAATACGATTTCGTTCCTTGACGACCGGTGCAGCCGGTTTCACGCGAAAATTTACTATGAAGGCGGACAATGGTTTCTGCAAGACCTCGGCAGCAGAAACGGCACCTATCTCGACGGTATGCCCGTTACAGGCGATTCCGTACCGCTCAAACCGGGATACCGAATTCAAATCGGGCATACGATGCTGCAATTCGGCTGCGGGGAACCGGGAAACGCGGATACGAGCGTAGAATTCGGCGAGCGGTCGCCGACGGAACTGCATCAGTCCGGGGTTTTCGGTGTTGACTCCGGTTCGCTACGGGGTCCCCGACCGGATTCCTCAAACGCCACCGAAATTATTTATCAGGTCGGACATTCTACGATTCTGCGTCCCGAAGACGCAAAACGGGAAGTCAACATTACCACGCGGGTCGGCTACGGACCGGTTGAACTTTGCCGATTAGCGTTTCATCTCGGTAAAGCCGATGACGCGAACGAAGTGGCGCAACTTGCCGTCGAGGGATTACTGAACGCTACCGGTGCCGAAGGTGCCGGTTTGTGGCTCCTGCCGTATAGTTTGAATTCGACACAGCGGGCATCGGATATTCGGCTCGTTGCCAACGCCACGCTGGATTCACCCTATAAACCGATTTCCGAACAGTTGGTTTGCACCGTCTTTGAAAAAAAGGAAGCGTTCTTGTTCAGCGAAGTTCAAAAAGACAGTAAAACCGAAGAAAGTCCGGCGGAAAATCAGCGGCGGTACGGCAACAATACGCTAGCCGTTCCGATACGGTTCCAAGGTGCGGTTCTCGGTCTTATTCACCTTTACACCGTAGCGGACACGAAACATCTGGACGAATCCGATTTGGAATATACCTTGGCGGTTGCGGATACGATTGGCACCGCACTGTCTCACATAAATAAGCAAAAAGAATTAGCGGCGAGTTTGAATCAGTCGCAGCGGGAGAACGAAGAACTGCGCGGAATACTGCAAACAAGTTCCGAAATCATCGGGCAAAGTGCGCAGATTAAGATGATTCACCACCTCATTGCAAGGGCGGCGGAAGGAAAA
>JAISJZ010000381.1 GCA_031261125.1 Planctomycetaceae bacterium
CGAATCCTGAAAAGGATTACGCCGATATGATGGTCGTCGATGTCTATCACGGACGGAATATGGACGGCGTGAAAAAAGGCGATATCAAGAAACTGATGATAATCGAAACGCTGCCGATGCCGATACACTACACCGGCGGAATGGAACCGATGACCTACGGCGGTTCATTCACGCTGGAACGGGCTGTCGGAACGGTGCCGGTTGACTCTGACGGTTCGGCGCATTTCAAAGTGCCGCCGCTGCGGGGCTTCTTTTTCGTTGCGCTGGACGAAAATGATTTATCCGTCAAACGGATGCAGTCGTTCTTTTCGGTGATGCCGGGTGAAAGTTTTACCTGCAACGGCTGCCACGAGAACCGGACAGAAACGCCGCTGATAAAATCGGCAAAACACGTTCCTACGGCAATGAAACGGAGCGGCAGTAAAATTACGCCGTTTGAAGGCGTTCCCGATGTGATTGATTATCCGCGGGACATTCAACCGGTTTGGGATAAACACTGCGTTGAATGTCATAATCCAGACCGGTCAGCCCCAACCGGCCGCGGCGGGATGAAAACGCCTATTGACTTGTGCGGCGACAGGGGACCGATGTACTCGATTTCCTATTCCAATTTGATGACCAGGACGCACAGCGCAACGGAGAACGAAAAATACGGCAAAGAAACGTGGATTGCCGACGGTCGGAACATTGCGAAAGGCAATTATCCGCCGCGGACACTGGGAACATCGGCAAGCACGCTTTACACGAAGTATTGCCAGAAAGAACATTACGGCGTTGACTTATCCGACAAGGAAAAACTGCTTGTCCGGCTGTGGATTGAAACAGGGGCAACGTATCTCGGTACATACGCCGGTTTGGGCTGCGGTATGCTCGGCGGTTATGCGGTGAATACGCTTGACCGGCAGGACTTGGACTGGGCGGAAACGAAGGCGATGCAGGAAACGATGAAACAGGATTGCTGTTCGTGTCATACCGGCGAAAAGCAGTTGCCGTTGTCGGTGTCCGATGAAATCCGTCATACTTGGTGGGTCTATCCGAATGGACCGAACGACAGCCGGCGGAAGTATTCCCGGCACTTATTCTTTGATTTGACCCGCCCGGAAAAGTCCGCGTTGCTGCTTGCCCCGTTGTCGAAAGAAGACGGCGGATATGCCGCTTGCGGTAATTACACCCTGAAAAAGGACAGCGAAGCATACAAAACAATTTTTGCGGGCATCAATCGGGCGAAACAGCGTTTGGACGAAATCAAACGTTTTGATATGCCGGGATTTCAGCCGCGGTGGGAGTATCTTCGGGAGATGAAACGGTTCGGCATTTTGCCGCCGGAATTTGACGTTCACAGCAAAACGCCGGTCAACTGTTATGAATTAGACCAAAAGTATTGGCGGAGTTTGTGGTAATACGGCGGATATACAGGTTTCAAAGCCGGTGCGGGAAAAGCCGTGCGGGCTGCCGTTAAAGAGAATTGACAGAAACGCGGAAGCGGTATAATACTTCGGCGGACAGTGCCGGCGGAACCGGCAGGAAACCGCCGCGAAATACTTCGGCGTAAAACCGGTCGTTCGGCGGAAGCAGGAAGATTCCGTTGTGATAGACCTGATAGGTGCGGATTTGATTCCAAGCGATGAACCGGCGGGAGCCGAGCATTTCCCGGACGATACCGTCAGCATTGAGTTCATACCGGACGGGAATGAACACCTTCCACATAGAAGCGAGCAGCAAGATAGCGGCGGCAGCACAAAATGCGTTGTTTTGCGAGTATTGCCGGACAGTAAGGACAACGGCAACAGCGACGGCAACAAGGAACAGCACGTCCCGTTTCTGAGCGGTCAACAGCCGCACTTTATAGATGAGCGGCTTGCTGTCGTCAATGTCTTGCGGCAGGAAATTCACGTCGGCACAATAACGGGGTTCAATGATGTTGGTCAAAAGACCGGACAAGCATAACCGGAAGTTGTACTGAAATCAAGCGTTCCCAATCCCGCTTTTTTATCCGGTACCGGATTTTGACGGACTTTTAATTCCGACCGCAGAATCAAGGTGTCGGCAGGTGCTTCAATTCCGAGCCGAACCTTATCGCCGTTCGTCCGAACGACCGTAATAATAATGTTGTCGCCGATTCGGATTTGCTCGCCTTCTTTTCGTGTTAACACCAGCATTTTAACCTCCCTGTGATGTAAAAAGAAACGGTTCATTACCCCTTCGCTGTTATTATTACGAAAAATTTTCAAAAAAGTTCGGCTTTTTTTGCTTTTTCGGCAATTTTTGTTAAAGTTTAGTACAATTCTGTGATTCCGTCCGTTCTTGCATTAAGGGGGGCTTGAACGAATTCAAATTTCTGCGATAATGTCCAGTCTGAATTGACGCAAATTTTACGGTACGTTAAAAACAAACGGTTCGGGAAACCTAATGGCAAAAGTTCACTCATTAAACGTTAAGTTGCGGGACACTCACGGCAAACGCCGGAACCGGCGGCTGCGCAATGCAGGCGAAATTCCTGCCGTCCTGTACGGACATAAACAAGCATCGCAAAGTT
>JAISJZ010000072.1 GCA_031261125.1 Planctomycetaceae bacterium
AGTTGATGTCAACGGCGACGGTAAAGTTAACGCCGATGACTTAACGCTGATTCAATCCCAAACAACCGTACCCGCAAAAGCAGCCGTGAACTCGTTCAAAGTCATCGCACAGGATTTGACCATTCCGTCCATTACGGTAAAACAAGCGGACAACAGCACCGCGGAAAATCCGATTTTCACGGGACATATTACTGATGCGAGCGGTATTAAATCAGCGGCATATCAGCGGGACGGCGGGGCGTGGATACCGCTGACACTGGACGCACAAGGCAATTACTCAATTCAGAATAAAGGGCTTGCTGCCGGAACACATACGCTTTTGCTGAAAGTTACTGACACGAAAGGAAACACGGCAACGTCCGAACCGTTTGAATTCACCGTTATCGTACCAACAGCACCGACTGCACCGGCGTTAACCTTAAACACAACGGAAAAAGAAAGCATTACCGCAGCGGTGAAACCGACCGGTACCGGCACGGCATTTACTATCAACGGTTTAACGCTTGTTGAAGGAACATTGCCGAACGCCTTGCGTGTTGCGGACGTTGCGTCCATTAGTGCTGCCGGAAAATTCGTTTTCACGCCGAAGGAATACTTCACTCACCTTGCCGAAGGCGAAACACGGAATTTGACATTCCGCTATACGATAACGGATACCCTCTATGGTTTGACGGGGACCGGTTTGATTCATTTAGCGGTCGCCGGACAAAACAACGCACCGGAGTTTCAACTCGAAGGTTCCGATTGGAACATTGCCGGCAATGCTGCCGAACAGATTATTGACCTGTCGGGCTTTGTTTCCGATGACGATGCCGGTACCGGTTTATTCATTTCCCAATTCAACGGAGTTGCCGCGGTTAAAAATGTTCCCGTTATGCTGCCAAGCGGAGCGTCGTTAACATATATCGGCGGATTAAAGGTCTTGTACGAGACCAACGGCAAATTCAAAACACTGCCCCAAGGAACAGCCGCAGCGGAAAACATTACGTTGAGTGTTTCCGACGGCAAAGCGGAACATTCGGAAACACTGACGTTGACAGTTGCCGGAACGCATACGCCGCCGCAACTCCTTTCACCATCAACGGTTACACTGCCGCCGCAAAACATAAACGACCTCGCTGACGGATTCATCGGCGACTCCATTAACATTAAAAAAGACGCAGATAATTCTTTAACGTATTCCGTCTCCTGCGTTGATTCGCACGGCAAAATCTATCAGAACCTGTTCCGTTATGAAAACGGATTATTCATCAATCCCGGCGAATTCGATTCACTGAACCGGAATGAGACCTACACCGTTTCCGTAAAAATCGAAAACGCCGAATCCGATTACGGCGATAAACCGCTGACGGTTGTCTATACTTTGAACTTCATCAGCCGCGGCGAACCAACTGCCGCCGGAAATACGTTGACGCTTTCCGAAGACGATACGGCTGCAAGCGTTGATTTAGCGGCAGCGGATACCGTTGACGGACAATCCTTGCGCGGACATTCCGGCTATACTTATTCCGTTGTTCCCGTAAGTAATTCAACGGAAATTACGTTGACCGCAGAAACCGATTACAGCATCGTTGACGGTGTTTTTACGTTCAAGCCGAACGGCAAATTCAGTGCGTTGTCCGCCTCGGAAAAAGCAACACTGACGTTCCGCTATAAAATCACGGACACCGAACAAGGCAGCGGTATTTACAACACCGAAGGAATACTGACCGTTTTTGTTAACGGCAAAAACGATGCACCGGAATTGACCGCAAGCAGAAACACATTTCACACAACGAACAGTAATGCGGCGGCAAACGCCGTGATTTCGGCGGGCGTTTCGTTTTCCGTGACTGACCCCGACCATAACGATAAACCGGTACTTTCTGTTGGAACGGTTTCAGGCACGAAAAACGGTTTGACATTGACGAAGATACCGGCATTTGCACTGGATTCTGCTGGTCGCCTTTCGTTCACCAATAAAGACATTCCCGAACTGCTTCCCGGAGAATCGGCGGTATTCACCGTTGAAATTACCGCAACGGACATCGCTGGTGCAACGGATTCCAAAACGGTTAACGTTGTTCTGCACGCCAAGAAACTTCCGGTTGTTTCCGGTTTAACAAATAGAAACATCGTCGAGTCCGATGATGCAATTTCTGAACGGTTTGCCGTTTCCGTTTCCGATGCACCGGAACTGTTCCTTACAAAACGCACCGGAAACGCTTGGTATAATATCCCGTCAATTTCGGTTAATATCCCGAAAGAGTATCAGGAATTGTTCCCTGATTTATCGCAGCACTTCACGGTTCAGGGAAATGAAACGGACGGATATGCTGTTGCGTTTGACGTTCCTGCCGGTTATTTCGATGCTCTGCACAAAGACGAAACGTTCGGCATTACAGTTCAATTAACCGTTGCGGACAAAGGATTCAACGCTGCGGCAACAGAAACGTTCCCATTGTCCATAAGCGGAACCGGCGATGCGCATACGGTTCAGACCGCCATTGATTCGTTTGATTACTGGGCGAACAAACGGACAAAAGAAACGGCGGTGTTTGACCCGCAATATACTATCACCGACAAAGACCGAAACGAAAATCACGTTTTTACACTGCAAAACGCTGCCGTTGACAAATTGCCGGCAGGATTCACTCAGGAACAACTCGTTTCGCTGTTGACACTGCAAACGAACGGAACGGTTGTTTTGAACACCGAAGAATTGGACGGTATCACGGAAAGTTTTGCGTATCAAGCATCAGTACGGATTAGCAGTCCGTCAGACGGTTATTATGTTGATGTTCCGTTGACACTGCATATGAAATACGCTGCCGCTCCGGTAATTGACGATATTGAAATCGTAACCGAAGAAAACACGGTGGCACAACAAACGCTTGTACCGCAAGTGCCGAGCGACGGTGCAGAACGGGAGAAGAATTGGTATTCTGTTTCCGAACCGAAGTATTCCGGCTATTACGGAACGATTCCGGCGGGTTTCGATGCTGTTGCGGTTGCCCGTGCTGCCGCATCGTTCAACGGCAATACGTTTGTGTTCCAGCCCGGAACATATTTTGATTTTCTGCCGGCGGGAACAAGTATGAAATTGTTCTACGCTTACACCGTCCGCGACAACCGCTTTGCGGTTGAAACAACAAAGACAATTTCTGTTACGGTGAACGGCACCGATGACGCACCGGTTCTTCCGGCAGTGCAGAACTTCACCGTGAACATCAGCGGTAAGAAAGACACAGACAGCGTGATTATCGGCAACTTCCTGTTCAGTGATGCCGATACACCGCTTGACCAGTATAAATTCACCATCACGGACGATGAAACCGGCGAATTCCATTTATCCCGCACAGACCCGACGCAGATGTATCTGACGTATTACAGTGATTTGTTCCTGCCGGGCAAAACGTACAGGTTCAAAATTACGGCAGCATTAAAGAGCAATCCGAGCGCGGCGTTCCAATCAGAGATTACGGTTGCGGCAACATAATCGGTTACAAACCGCCCTTTTCTTTCTGCCGCTGCAATTCCTGTTGCCATTCAATTTCGTCAAGGTCGAACGGTTCGCGGGAGACCTTGTTGGAAAGTTCTATGCCGTCAAGCCAAAAGGTGGTGCAGGACGAACACGGAGCAAACATAAATTCGACGGAGTCAATCTTGGTAAAGAACGCATCGTCCGGTACGGTGTAATGATTTTCCCGCTTCCAATGTTCATCACCGTTCAACGGCACTTCGATAACCTGAAACTGTTTCTGCGCTTCGTGAAACACTGCTGCGCAGTACCGCGGCGAATCGGCAAGCAACTCGGCATAGCCCGAACCGCTGCGGAACCGAATCCGGTACTCTTTGATTTGTCCGGCTTCGGGGATACTGCCGATTAAGATGCGGCTTTTGCGTTCAGGGAACTTGACGGCAAATAACACGCTTTTCGCCGCCGACAGGTCTTCATTAAACGGAACGTTGACGGGGAAACGGAATGATACCGGTTCCGCCTTCAACGTTGTGATACGCAGCGATTGTTCTCCGTAAATGTGACAAGGACGGTCGGGAACAGCGAAAATAGAGGGGAGAGGGACATCGTCTTTTTCGGAATCACCGTCTTCCGGTTTTTGCTGTCCGCTGAATTCAAAAGCCGTGAACAGTGCTTCCGTCCAATCGCTGTCGAGTTTTATTATCTTTTTCGGAACAGCAGGCGGTTCCCAACGCAGCATCGAAACTTGCGGCGGTTTTTGTCCCCATTTGAGCGGAGAAGTGTTAACCTCATCCGACAGTTTTTCCCTTTGGGATTGCCAAAATGCCGCTTCCTGTTTCAGCAGTTCGGACTGCTGTTCCAATTCGACAGCCCGCTGCTCGTCTGTATTTGCCTTCTGATACCCTGCCCGAATCGCCGCTGCCGTTTCTTTCAATTGCTTTTCGGCGGCAGAACCGGGAGTTAACGCACCATTCTCATTAAACCGAACGACGTAATCGTCAATGAGTTCACCGGTTTTATCCCGCGATTCACCGGCGCGAAGCCGAACGGCAGGGGCTTCAACTTCTTTTTGCCGCTGTGAAACTGCCGCGTCTAACATCTTTTGATTGAGTTGCATCAGAACCGGCAGCCGCGGGTCAGGACCGGGAAGGTTCAGATACCATACAATTGATGCTGTACCGCCGATGAGAACAGCGAAGCACAAAAACACTTTCAATCGAACCAGCCAACGCCGGCGGCGGGAGGACGGTACGGTTGTTGGTGCGGTTAAAAGAGAGCCGGCAGCGGTGTTATCGGCTCTCGGCGGCGGTATTATCCCGCTTCTTTGTAGATGTTTTTCTTCGTAAATGTAAGAGAGAATTTCCATATCTTCACTCATTCCGCCCACGGACAGCGGAATAAGTGCTTCATCGCCGGTCGGCGGCACCGGCGGCGGGATTGGCGCAATATCCGGTACCGGCGGCGGAACCGCATATTTCGGCGGCAGCGGAGGAGGAATAGGAACCGGTCGTTTGTTTTCTTTCTTTTCTGAAATGATTTCCGGCAGGAGAACCCAAGTGGAGTCCTCCATTACGGTATCACCGTCCTCGCCGGTATTTAGAATTTCTACGGATGAGCCGGCGGCGGGAACAAGGAGATTCGTTCTGCAATCGGCGCAAAGCATTTTCTTTCCGGCGAATTTATCGCGGAACGAATAATGTTTTCCGCAGGTTGGGCAATCGAACTCGGTCATCGGGGCGGGAAAACCGCCGACATAGCCGGCGGCTCTTAAATTGGTATTCACGACATAATTTACGCTTCGTCGAGAATATCGACGGCGGCAAACTTTTTACCTTCGAGCATTTCCAGCGATGCCCCGCCGCCGGTACTGACGTGTGAAACCTTGTCGGCAAAACCCAACTGCATTATCGCCGCCGCACTGTCGCCGCCGCCGATAATGCTCACCGCACCGCTGTCCGCAATCGCTTGGGCAACCGTCTTCGTACCGGCATCGAACGGCGGCATTTCACTCACGCCCATCGGTCCGTTCCAAACAATCGTCTTGGCATCCTCCACAATGTCGGCATAGAGTTTCGCCGTTTCGGGTCCGATGTCAAGCCCTTCGTAATCGTCGGGAATCTGACCGGCTTTGACAATCTTCTTGTTGCCGGTTGCCGAAAATTCATCGCTGGCGTGCGTGTCAAGCGGCAAAACAAGTTTGCTGCCGCCCTTGGCAATCAGTTCCTTCGCCAAATC
>JAISJZ010000094.1 GCA_031261125.1 Planctomycetaceae bacterium
ATGAGTGCCGTTGCGCTGGCAACTGACCGGAATGATGTGATTGTCGTGCCGCTGGAAAATCCGAATCAAACGCCGGCATTCGATTACGGTGCGGTGTATAGTCCGCAGAGTCCGAAATTTTCGAGGGCAATGGCGGTTGCTGTTGACGGCTCGTGTATGGTGTTTGTGTCGGGAACGGCGAGTATCACCGATTCCGAGAGCAGGCACGGTGAAGACCCTGCGGCGCAAACCGAAACGACGCTTGACAACATTGCTGCTCTCATTAGTACCGAAAATCTTGAGCGGCACGGCATTAAATTGACAGCGGGAAACGCTATCTTCCGCTCGTTGGAAACGCTGCAATGCGCGAGGGTTTATGTGAAACGTCCGGCGGAATTGGCAACAGTCAAAGCGGTTTGCGAAAAGCGGTTGGGCGGCATACCGGTTCTTTACACGATTGCCGACGTTTGCCGACCGGAACTGCTTGTTGAAATCGAAGGAATTGCTGTGCGGTAATTCAGTAATCCAGCCCGACATCCCGAAAAAACGACGGGTACAGCCGGCAAATGCAGTCCGCACTGTCAATTTTCACGCCGTCAAGCCGCAAACCGATGAGTCCCAACGCCAATGCCAGCCGCGGGTCGCCGTCCGGTTCAATTACCGCCGGCTGCAAGTGCTTGCGGGGAACAATCAAAAAGCCGTCTTCAAATTCCGTCAGGTTCACGCCGAACTTTCTTAACTCGGCAAATAACTTCGGCAAACGTTCCGGTTCCCGCTTGCGGATATGAGCAATGTTCGACACCCGCGACGGCGACGCGGCGAACATCGCACAAACGGCAAACGTCTGAATCGAATCAATCATATCGAACATATCAACGGACACTCCCCTTAGTAAAGCGTTCTCCTGCTTGGAAACAATCACCGAATTATCCTCAAACGCAACGCTGCACCCCATCCGTTGAAGGATATAGACGAATTCCAACTCTTTCTGAATACTGTGTTTCGTCAATCCTTTCACGGCAACTTGTCCGCCGTTAATGGCGACTGCCGCAAACGCATAATTTGCTAAACCGGCATCCGGTTCGACAACATAGATATGCGGCTTGTACTTCGTTCCTTGCGGAATAAAATATGTTGTACCGTGAGCAAAAAGAGGATGTTCACCGTCGGTATGTGTTTCGATATCAATGCCGAATTCTTCCATCACGTTCAGTGTCATTGAAATATACGGGCAGCAACTCAACTGATTGGCAACGTATAATTCCACCGTGCCGTTTTGGGCGGCGAGCGGCGACGCAAGCAGAATACCGCTCAAATACTGACTGGAAACGGTACCCGACAGAGCGGCATAACGCCGACCAGTGCCGCTCATTTCCGAAACGATGCCGTACCGTTTTGCCGACGGACTTTCACCGCTGCGTCCCAGAACGCCGTCTATCAGCAGCGGAAGCGCATCGTAAGCGTCTTCGCTGCGTACATCGGCACCGAGTTGATTCAGCCCGTACAGCAAATCGCCCATCGGGAAGTGCCGAACCCGTTTATCGCCGCTGATGCGGTACAAGCCGCGGGAAAACGCCAACGCCGCCGTCAAAAAGTTTGCCGTCAGGATACTGCCTTCCACGTCGATATATTCTTCATCTACGGGAAATACGCCGTTTTGACCGGTAATTTCGATTCGACCGTGCGATGAATTCTGCCGGAGGTTCAGCCCAAGTTGCCGGAGGGCGTTGACCATTACCTGCTGGTCTTGAGCATAAAACGAACCTTCGAGGACGGTTTGTCCGTCGGCTAATGCGGCACAGATTAAAGCCCGTTTGGCGATACTTTGTGAACTGGGCGGGAAAAGTACAGCGTCTAACATAACCGGAGCATTAACAAAATTAACGGAGGCAGTTAGTGATTGTCCGTTTTTAATTATTCATTGTCAATTTTTCCATACTTCTGATTTTCTCCATTATTCATCGTTCCTTATGCTATAATACGCTGGAAGTTCCTCCGTCGGCAACCGGCGGGGCTAAATACGAGAGAGTAAAATGTCCACCGATACCGCCACCACCGTACCGCAGCGAGGCGTTGACCGGATGCTTGTCCGGCTTGAACACCTTGACAAACTGCTCAACCTCGCCGGCGAGGTGATTATTACGTCCTCGACGCTGCACGAATTGCAGCGCGATATGACCGATGCTGTTACGCACCGTAAGCCAATGACCGAAGGCGACTTACAAGTCATTAAGTCCGCCGATGAAGCGTCTGCCCGGATTTCGCAAGACCTGCACGACCTCGTGATGGCAATCCGAATGGTCGAAATCGGTGAAACGTTCAAACTGTTCCGCCGTCCCGTTCGCGATTTGGCACGGAACCTAAAAAAAGAAATCGACCTGAAATTTGAAGGCGAAAAAGTTCTCATCGACAAAGCCCTTGCCGAAAAACTTGTCGAACCGCTGCTCCACCTTCTCCGCAACGCTGCCGACCACGGTCTCGAAACGCCGATTGAACGGATTCACAACAACAAGAACGAAAAGGGCATTATTCTCGTTAAAGCAGTCGAACACGAAGCCGAAACGGAAATTATTGTTTCCGACGACGGACGCGGTATTGATGCTGATAAAATTTACCCGAAAGCGGAACAACTTGGTTTAATTACGCCCGGAAGCCGCCCGCCGCTGTTGAATGTTCTTTGTATGTCCGGTTTTTCTATGAAGGAAAAAGCGACGGATACATCGGGACGCGGTGTCGGTCTCGATTTGGTGAATACAATGGTGAACGAATTCGACGGCACCATTACCTTGGAAAACGACCCCGGACAAGGGGCGACGTTCCACCTGAAAATTCCGAAACTCAAAGCGGTTAACATCATTGATGCGCTCATTGTCCGCTGTACCAACACGCTGTACGCTCTGTCGATTGACAAGGTCGTCAGTTTGCAAGGAGTGAAGGCGGACAGTATCCAAGCGTCAATGGACAGAGAACGGTTCATTCAGTATCTTGGTCGCCCGATTACACTGTTCGATTTATCGGAACTGCTCGGCGGCGGGGCATCGGAACAGGAAAATCCCGAAGTGGTGCCGGTTGTCATTATCGAAGGCAAACACAGTAAAATTGCCTGTGTTGTTACGGAATTTTTGGCTCCGTCAAAACTCGTCAATGTTCCGCTTGCAACGGATATGTTCGGTAAAGAAGCGGCAGGCATTGCCGGAACGTGTATCATCAGCGGCGGACGTGTCGGTATGACGGTTGACATTGACACCGTTGTTGCGCTTGCCGCAGGCGACCCGTTAAAGCAGGAAGAAGGACACGAAGATGCCGCCGCATTCAGCGAAGGGGTTCAAGCACTGCCCGCTAACGATAAACCATTTGATTCCTCCGTTCCTGATTCTGCCGCCGTCGGACACACACAGGACGAGTTAATCGAAAAGTCCAAACTGTCGGCACAGCGGGACAGAATTGCGAACCGCATCGAGGAGAGCAGTCAGAAGGATTTAACAGATACAGACATTTCCGATTTGCTCACAGAACTTTCCCGCGGTTTAATGGAATTGCAGGATGAACTGTTGACACTGGAAAATGAGAAAGACCCCGAATTGATGAAAGGGGCGTTCCGCCGGCTGCACGCGGCGAAAGGCAACTTCACGATGTTAGGCGTTTCCACCTCGGCAGGATTGGCGCATCAACTCGAAACACTGCTGGATTATGTCCGCAAAGACCGGCTCGAAATATCGCAGGAATTGATGGACATTCTCCTCGACGGCGTTGCGGAGTTGAACAACGCGACGAAGATGCTGCCGAAACAGCAGCCGGTTGATAACGCTGCTTTGCTTGAACGGATTAAAACGGTATTGGATGCGCAGCAGAAGGCAAAACCGATAACCGACCCGGATGCGGTGTTGGGAACAACGTTCACACTGGTACCGACGGTGGAGTTGCAACTGTTAGGTGCATTGAAACAAGGTTCACAGGCGTATGAAACGTTCATCCGCTTCAAGCCCGGCAGGCAAGCGGATTTCTTGGTGGCGTATTTGACGCTGCGAAAGTTGTGTTATCACGGAACGGTGTTGGCAACGCTGCCGGCAATCAGCGATATAGAGAACGGTTTTTGCGGGACGGCAATGAAGGTCCTATGGGCATCGCTGTTGAAACCGGACGAATTGAAGTCAGCGATTGACCGTTGGGCGGGGTTGTTTAACATTGAGGAACATCACAGCGTTCCGACGACGGTATTCCGGTACGATGCCAATGCGGAAATCTGACCTCTTGACGCTGAACGGTCCATAAATTACACTGTTCTTTTCGATTTTCGTGAACCGCTTGAACAATGCCGACCTCCGCCGCTTCCGAAACACTGCCGGAACCGAAATACTACCTGGGATGCTACAAACCGGGTATTGCCGGAGTGTTCCATACAACCGGTGTCCGCTTACTGCTTGTTCTGCCGTTTGCCGTTGCTGTTTCCATTTCGGCGGGCGATATTTTGGCAACGCTCATTCTTGCTTGTTGGCTGCTCGGCGGCAGTTGGAAAGAACGCCGGACAATTCTCCGCAACAGTCCGGTACTGCTCGCTGCCTTGCCGTTTATCGCTCTGACTTTTATCGGCATTTTCCGCTACGAAGATTCGCTGCTCAAATCGCTCCGGTATTGGAACGGGCATTATCCGCTGTTTTACGTTGCCGTTTTTGCAACGCTCCTCGACCGTAAAACCGACCGCTGTGCGCTGCTGTCGTGCATCAATCTTGCATTTCTTTTGACGTGGTTCTGTCCCGTTTATCTTGCCGTTTATTATGCCGATGCTCTGCCGGAGATATTTTACAGCGCGCGTATCCATTCCTTTCAACTGTACCGCAATACAATATGTTTCGGAATGGCGTTAAACATCTGGATTCTCCTTTGGATTTATCTGCCGTATTCATCACGGCACATTCCGCTGGTACAGCGTGTTGTGCCACGGTTCCTGCTCGACGCAATGGAAACCGCAAGCACTTCGCTGCCGGCACGCTGGAACAGAACAGTGATAATGCTTTTCACGCTGCGGTGGGGCATCGTAATATTCGCGACCTATTATCTGTTCTTTGTCAATTCGTCCCGAACGGCGCAGTTGGCAATTCTTTTCGCCTATGCCGCGGGACTGCTGCTCAAAACCGGTTGGCGGGGATTTGCCGCCGCTGCGGGACTCATCGTACTGCTCATCGGTGCTTCATCGGAATTCTCCGACATTTTCCAAAAGAAAATCAATCTGTCGATTAGTGAATCAAAAATGTTCTATGACCTTATGTCCGGCAAGGTCAATGAAAAAAAATATGCCAAAACGGAATATATGCGGCTCGGAACGTACTACTTTCTGATTCCTGCCGTTTCGGAAAAACCGGTCTTCGGCTGGGGAATGGAACAAGGACAAATTCTTGTCAAGGAGCGTACCCGGTACAACGACCCGCATAGTGAATTTCTGCTTGTCGTGTTGCAGCACGGTTTTGCCGGACTTATTCTTTTTCTTTTTTGGCTGCTTGTATTTTTGCTGAACACATTCCGGTTCAAACCGCCGGTGCGTCAACTCGGCATTTGTTTGTTTATCGTATTGTGTATTGACTGCTTTTTTAATTGTGCGCTGTCATACCATCGGGAAGCATTTCTGTTCTGCTTTTTGTTTGCGGTGCTGTTTGTGATAGAAAGTACCGCGGAACTCTCTTTTACCGTTTCTTCCGAACAATGAACACATTGCAAAATACCGTATTCCTGTTCCTTCTTTTGACGGTTCTGCCGCCGGTGTTTGCGCAACAGCGGCAGCAGCCGAAAATCGGATATGTTTATCCGGCAGGCGGACAACAAGGAACAACGTTCCGTGTTATCCTCGGCGGTCGGCAAGTTGCCCGAAGCACCGGAGTTTTCGTTTCCGGCAACGGTGTAAGCGGCAAAATCGTCTTCGGAGGTAATACCGTCATCAACAACGGCGAGCAAAACAGGGTTGCCCGGTACTTGTTCGACAACCGCCGGTTTGAACTTGGACTGCTGAACCAAAAGCCGAAACCGCCCGTCTCTACCGAACTGATGCCGTTGCCGAAGCCGGAGGAAATCAAAAACCGGTACCTGTTATTTAACGGCATTGACAGCGCAGCGGCAGAGGATTTGCAGTTGATATACTATTGGTACTTTATGCCGCGTCCCGACCCGCGACCGGGCGACGCTCTGAACCAAGCCGTTCAGGCAGAAATCACCATTGATGCTGACGCCGAACCCGGAAGCCGTGATTTGCGGCTGTTGACGAACGGCGGTTTAACGCCGCCCGTCCGGTTCATTATCGGTACGAATTATGAGGTGAAAGAAATCGAACCGAACGAACCGGCGGTCGGAAACGAAGATACAAAATCATATTCCTCATTTTCTCCGTTTTCTTCTTCGTTCAAACAACTGCCGGCGCAGAAATTGCCGGTTGTGTTTAACGGACAGATTTACCGCGGTGATGTGGATAGATTCTTCTTTGAAGCCGGTAAGGGGCAAAAACTGGTTGTCCGTGTTCGGGCGAGGTATTTAATGCCGTATTTGGCGGACGGCGTTCCGGGCTGGTTTCAACCGGTGATAACGATTTATGATTCCAGCGGGGAGAAATGCGGCGAATCTTATTCGTACCGGTTCGACCCCGACCCGGTGATTTTGTTCGACGTACCGAAGAATGATGTTTATTCTATCGAAATACAGGACACTGTTTATCGCGGCAGACCGGATTTTGTTTATCGAATAAGTGTTGATGAATCGCCGTTTGTAACATCGGTGTTTCCGCTCGGCGGAAGTACAGGCAGACCGGCAGCGGTAGACATACAGGGCTGGAATCTTCCGGCGAAGGTTGCAACATTGAAAACGGAAAAAGCCGGTGTATTTGAATTGACGAAAATCGGCAAAACATCATTGCCGTTCCCGATTCGGTATGCCGTTGACGATTTACCGGAAACGTTTGAAAAAGAATCGAACAACAGCGTTTCGTTATCGCAAAAAGTGAAGTTGCCGGTGATTGTTAACGGCCGCATTAACACGGCGGCGGATACGGATTACTTTACGTTCAATGGTAAGAAAGGCAGCAAAATCGTGCTGGACGTTTCTGCCCGTTCGTTAAACTCACCGCTGGACGCAAGTATCGAGTTGCTTGATTCAACCGGAAAAATTCTGGCAGCAAACGATGACCGCTCCGGCAGCGACGGACCGAACATCGGTTTGGAAACACATCACGCCGACCCGTACATTCTTGCGGAACTTCCGGC
Organism: Planctomycetaceae bacterium; assembly: GCA_031261125.1. GTDB lineage: Bacteria > Planctomycetota > Planctomycetia > Pirellulales > Thermoguttaceae > WRKP01. The sequence goes on from JAISJZ010000094.1 coordinate 7,221, forward strand.
AGACGGGATTTACACAGTACGGCTTTTTAATGTCTTGCAGCAGGGCGGAACGGAATATGGTTACCGTCTGCGCATTTCGCCGCCGCAGATGGATGTGGCCGTCTATGCGGAACCGGCGAGTATTTACTTTTCCGGCAGAGAACAGCCGCTCAAATTGACGGTTATCCGCAAAGACGGTTTTGACGAAAACATTAAAGTTGAATTGACAAAGAGCAGTAAGGAAAAGGGCTTTGAACTAACGGCATCGGACATTCCGAAAGGAAAAGACAGCACAACGGCAATGCTGAAAGCAACGGCTTACACGGGGCAATTAACGGACATTGATTTGGAAGCGGTCATTACCGTCAATGGTAAAGAACTCCGCCGAAAGGTGATTGCCGTTGACGACTGGGAACAAGCGTTTATTTATCATCATCTCGTACCGGCATCATCGTTGAACGTTGCCGGTCAGAAAAGATATGTACCGCCGCGCCGGGACGGAGGGAAATAAGAATAATCAATTTCTTGGAATATCATCATCTTCGGCGGCGTTATAATGATATACGGTGCTGTGATTCACAAGAAAGAACATTATGCCGCTGCCGGTTGAACGATTTCAGGAATTAGCAGAGCAATTCGCTTCGCCGCTGACTTTGTACGCCCGGCAATTTTTCGCCGATAACGATTTTCACCGCGGCGAAGATGCTGTTCAAAATGTTCTGTTCCGATTGAGTCAACAACCGAAAGAACCCGAAAACGCTGCCGCTTGGCTTTACAAAGCCGTCCGCAATGAGGCAATTTTGGCATCACGCAGCGAAACACGGCGGAAACGGCGGGAAGCCGGAACGGAGAACGGTAAGTTCCCGTTCTTTCAACTGTTGCCGGACAATCAACTCGATGCTGTCGAAGTTGCCGATGCGCTGCAAAAATTGGAACCGGATGAGCGGGAAATCATTACACTGCACATTTGGGGCGGTTTGCCGTTTGCGGAAATTGCCGAAGTCGCCGGTGTACCGCAAACGACAGCGTATCGGAAGTATAAAGAATCTTTAGAAAAATTGAAACAATGGATGAGTTAGAATTAAAATTGCGTTCCCTGAAACCGGTACAGGTATCGTTTTTATTGCGGACAAGTCCGCCGGCTAAAAGCGATTGGCGGTTTTACTGCGTTCAAATCCCGACAGCACTGGCGGTGTCTGTACTGTTGACCGCGGCGTTGTCAATGCTGCCGAGCGGAAAACAAGCGGAACAGTTTTTCGCTGAACATATTCAGGCACGGCTTATTGTGTCTTTACCTACTCTTAACTTCCTGTAACATTCAATCCAATGTCAAACGAACAAATCGAAAAGCCGCAAAAACGCGGATGCCGGCGGTATTTCCGTTTCGGCTGCATTACACTGCTTATTCTCGCCGTACCGTTTTACTGGTTCTGCCTGCATACAACGCCGCTGAAAATCAGTAAGGAAACAACGTACATCACCGAACCGCTCACGCCGGACGGCAAACACGTTGATTACTACAAAGCACTGAAACAGAGAATGAATTCGCCGGAAATGAAAACCGATAACAACGGTTATCGGCTCGTTGTACAGCAATTCGGTTTTCAGGAAAAAGACATTCCGCTCGGAGCACTTTATGAAGAACTCGGTTTGAAATACGATGCAGCACAAGTACCGCCGCATAAAGTCATTTCGCCTTTTCAGTTTCTTACCCAATTTAGGGCAGCAAATAAGGACAATAAGTCCGCGGAGCAGTATAGTGCTTTTATTGAGGAACACGGTTATTGGACAGAAAAAGACATTCCGCAACTTGCCGATTGGGAGAAAAACAACAACGCCGGATGCGATGTCCTCGTTCAGGCGTTAAATAAACCGGTGTTCTGCATACCGAATAGAGGCGTTAATATCTTTCTGCCCGGTATTCAGCATCTTCGGGAATTTTCCCGGTGTCTGCACGGGCGGGCGTTGCTGCGTATCGGCGATGGAAACATTGACGGGGCAATAGACGACATCATCGCGGTTCATAAACTTGCCCGTTTTACGGGACAGCAAGGAACGCTGATGACCGGTCTTCTCGGTCTTGCGATTGAAGGTACTGCTCAAAGCATCGGCATCAACGCAAACCCGGACAAACCGGCAACGAAGGAACAACTGCTGCGTCTGCTCAAAGAACGGAACGCACTGCCGCCGATGTTCACTTACAAAGAAATACTTGAAACGGAACGGCTGTTCTGTATGATGAATATTCAAAGAATGTTTTCCGGCAAAGGAGCGAATGATTTAGCGGGCAGAAGTATTGCTTGGTCGTTAAGGAACACGATGGACGAAAATATCGTGATGCGGCAGTTCACGGACTTTTGGAATACGATGGTACAAGCCAAACAGGATGAAGTGATTGTGAAGCATCTGCGTGAACATCAATACGACACATTTTTGCCGAGTAATCTCTTTGTCCGGCAGCGGAGTCAAGCAATGAGCAACGTGTTAATTGCTCTATTAACTCCGGCGTTAGGATCAGCCCGCGAATCATTTAACCGTTTGGAATGTCAGAATAACCTTCTGCGGATTGGTACGGTTTTATTGCTTTACGAAAAGGAACACGGTACATTACCGGACGAAACAACAATGCTGGCGACGGGTTTAATCCCGTTTCCGAAATGTCCGTCCGATACCGGCGGTTATTACGAAATCGTTACAGACAAGAACGCCAAGGAATTGCTGGTCGAAAAATACAACGGTGAAAAAACACCGCACAAGGAGCAATATAATGTGTTTCTCCGCAGCGGAGCAGAAAAAAAACGGCACCGCCGGAGAAAAAAAATGAACGATACCATTTTTGAAGTTGACGACATTGCCGGTACGGAACAAGTCGGACGTTTTTTGGCGGAACATCTTCCCGACGGCAGCGTTGTTGCCCTTGTCGGAACGCTCGGTGCCGGTAAAACCCGGCTCGTGCAGGCGGCTGCCGAAGCGTTGGGTGTGGAACGCGGCACGGTTTCCAGTCCGACATTTGTCCTGCTTCACGAATACACGGACGGCGTTAAGCCGGTTTATCATTTTGACGCTTACCGCTTGACAAGCGAGACACAGTTCCGGCAACTTGGTCCCGACGATTATTTTGAGGGCGGCGGTTTGACATTTATCGAATGGGCGGACAAGTTTCCGGCAGTGCTGCCGAAGGAGTATTGGGAGATACGGATTGACATTCTGGAAAACACAAAACGGCGTTTCACTGTTTCGCACGGGAGTGTTGTATCAAACATAAAAACGGAGTAGAATGACCCCGTTAGAGCGTTTTATTTGCTGACATTATGCTTATCGGTCCTGTTTTTACCCGTGAAATTGCTGCCGCCCCGCGGAAGGATATGACGTACTTTCTCCGCAGTATCTACGCCGGTGTTCTTCTTCTGCTTACCGCGACGGCGTGGCTCGTTATCAGCGGAACACAACTTATCGCCGACACCGGCGACTTTGCCCGATTCGGGGCAATGCTCTTTCAATTCCTCGCACCTGTCCAACTTGTCCTTTCTCTGTTCTTTGCTTCTGTACTCGCCGCTAGTGCCGTCGGTCAGGAAAAAGAACGGAAAACAATGCTCCTGCTGCTGTTGACCCGAATGTCAAACAGCGAACTCGTACTGGGAAAACTGCTGGCAAGTTTGTTGAATATCCTCGTAATGCTTGCCGTCTCACTGCCGGTGTTTATGACCATTGCCGTTCTCGGCGGCGTTTCGTATTACCAAATCGTCCGCGTTCTGCTCGTAACGCTGTTTAGTATGCTCGCCTGCGGGTCGCTCGGCAGTTGCATCGCTCTTTGGCGGGAAAAAACATTTCAGGCGATTGCAACAACAATACTCGTCATCGTTCTTTGGCTTGCCGTTTGGGAATCCCTTGCTTTTAACGGCGGAATTTATTCCGCCTTGGCAACAGCATTTTCGCCGTGGAGTGCCGTTCTCGCCGCGTCAAGACCGGAAGACACGGTCATAGAAAACGGAGAATGGAAGATAGGAAATTATATCAACAGTATCAATGCGTTTCTCGTTGTTTGCAGTTTTCTCGTCGTTGCCATCAACGGCTTTGCGGTGGTAATGGTACGGATTTGGAATCCGTCGCGGGAATTGACAACAGACAATGGAAAATTGACAACGGAAGAAAGTGAAAAGTTAAGCCGAAACAGTAAAAAACGGAACCGTCAATTACCGACTCTCAATTATCAATTTGTTTGGAGCAACCCCGTTATTTGGCGCGAGATAATGACCCGCGCCTACGGAAAGCGGGTATGGCTCATTCAGTTCGGCTTTTTGGCGTTCTTTGCGATGTGCGCTTATGCCCTGTACAACACGTTGAATAACAACCTTGCCGTTTCCGTTGCCGAAATGTCCGCTCCGCTCGTGCCGCTGTTCCTGCTGTCGCTGATGCTGGTCAACACGCAGGCAATTACATCGCAAACATCGGAAAAAGACGGCGGGACATTTGACCTGCTGCTGGTCAGCGATATTACGCCGAAAGAGTACGTTTTCGGAAAACTCGGCGGCGTGTTCTATAATACAAAATGGATTGTCCTGCTGCCGGTGCTGTTGTGCGGCTATCTGTTTTGGGAACAGGCGATTAACGGAACGACGCTGTTTTTTCTCCTCATCGGTTTGACAGTAATGTATGTTTTTTCGGCAATGACCGGAATTTATATCGGGATGCAGTACGACAATACCCGTGCGGCAACGGCGACGAGTTTGGGGATTCTCTTCTTCTTGTTCGTCGGTATTGCGGCGTGTATGTGGATAATGGTGGCGTTCAGCGGTTCGTTTGAAACGCAGTTGGTTCCGTTTTCGGCGTTTATGGTCGGAGGCGGTGTCGGTCTGTACATCACGCTGGGAGCGAGAAATCCGTCGTCGGCAATTGCTGCGGCTTCGTTTTCGCTGCCGCTGGCGGTGTTCTATATCATTACGTCAATGCTGCTTGGCAAGTATTTGCTGGTGTTTGCCGTGCTTGCCGGAGCATTTGGTTTTACAACAGCGGCGATGCTCATACCGGCGGTTGCTGAATTTGATGTTGCCACCGGAAGGGTGAACGGCGATTAGCGAACAGCAGCGACACAAACAACTCTGCAAGAATGGATACGCCGCGCTGGACGGCGGCAACGAGAATTGCCTGCAATGCCGCGAGTTGCTGCGCATCCTGTACCGGCATACCGGGGTCGTTCCGTATCAGCAATTCGGCGAAAAACGCCACAAGAATCTGTGCCGCGGCAAATTCCCGCACTCCTGCGCCGGCAGGAATCATTGCAACGAAACCCAGTACAATCGACAGCGTTGCCGCAAGCGTGAACCGGGGCAGCGTTTCGGACAGCGTACCGGGGTCGATGCCGATACCGCGGACGGTTGCCCAAAGTCCTAATCCGAGAAAAGTCCAAGCGGGCAGCATCAGCAACCAGCCGGTCAATAGTGTTGTCCATTTCAAGCCGGCAAGTTTTTCATCAATGTCAGGGTCGTTTTTACCGACACCTAATTTTTTTGCCAGTATGCGGAACACCGGCGGAAACACCGGAAGACCGGACACGAGCATTGCTCCGAGGGCAAGAATCGTCAGGTAATTGCCGTAAGGGATGCTGCGGAACCAAACAACGAGAATGACGGCAGCGAGGAATGCGCCGGAAGCCATCATCGTTAATGTTTCGAGAAAGACCGCCGCTGCCGCAACACTCATCCGGGTTCGTGCCGGGTCCAACATACCGGAACGCATAATGACGACCATTGCTTTGCCCGGTATGTATTTTCCCAGGTGTCCGATGTAATATGCCCTGAATGTTTCGTACCAGTTCGGTTTTTGACCGAGCGATACCATTGCGTACCGCCAGAAGACCGCGGCGGGAGCATAACCGATGATGTAGAAAATGCCGGAGAGTGTCAACCAAAGAATGTCCGGTTTCCAATTCAGTTGCGATGCTTTGTCCCACGATTTGTATAATTCCCAGCCGACCCACACCGCAACGGCAAGGACGATAAGAATTTTCGCCAACAAGATAAGACGTTTTTTCATCGAAAAAGTACCGTAATTTTCCACTTGACCTGCCGGACGTTTTTTTCTATTCTAGCGGCGGAAGTATTATTTGCAAGTATTCCGCCAAACGTTCATTATAAGATGTCTTTCCGTTTCGCCGCCGTCATAGTTTTTACTGCTGTTTTATCCGGTTTTGCCGCTGCGCAGCCGTCGCATCTGCATAACTTGATTGAAACATATAAAGCACAAAATCCGGGTGCTGCCCAACGGATGACAGAACATCAAAGCCGTGAAAAAGACGGCGAACAAAATCCGCCGATACTGGTTGCGTCCAACCCGCCGCAATCGCCTGTTCTCGGTTCTCCGCCGGAAAAGTTGGCGGCTCCGCCGGGCGGCAATCCGAAAGACCCGTTAAATCCCCGATTCGTACCGAATGCCGTTCCAGATAAAGGGCAAGACAACAGCCGAAATCCCTACGCCGAATGGCAGAAGGATGCCTGTCTGAATGACATTTTCTTTCTCGACAATAACTGTGGCTGGGCAGCCGGCGACCGCGGTACGGTTTGGAATACACCCGACGGCGGACAAACGTGGACACTGCAAGAAACACCGCTTGATTGTCAACTGCACTGCATCCGGTTCAAAGACGTTTCGTTCGGTATTGCTGTCGGCGGTTATTATTATCCGTCAGGAAACACCGGCGGAATTTCCGGCGGCACAGCCGCACATCTAAACAGGAGCAGAGGAGTGATTCTGATAACGCAGGACGGCGGACGGAAATGGTCGCTCATCGCAACGCCGTACTTTCCTGCGCTGAAACAAATCGAAATTATTGATACGATGCAAATCAGAGTGAACGGCGAACCGTCCGACCTCTATCCGAACGGAACATTTACATCCAACGATGCCGGCAGAACGTGGAAATACGATGCGGAACCGAGAGCGGTGAAACCGGTACCGGAAATGGCAAACGTTCCGCTGCTGCAAACGCTCTGTTCCGAACATAACGGGAAAGAAATTTTTGCCGCTGGTTTGCCCGGTACGATGATTTATTCCGCAACGAATTCGGCAAGTACGAAATGGAAAGCAACGCCGACGGGAAACAACGCCCCGCTGCATAAAATTGTTTTTCTCAATGAAAAGACCGGCTGGGCAGCCGGAGAACTCGGTACAATTTTGAAAACCGGTGACGGCGGAGCATCGTGGAATGTGCAGACCACCGGCGGGAAAAAGTTAGCAGTTCTTGGTCTGTTCGGAACCGCGAACGATGTGCCGCTCGAAGCGTTCGTTTCGCTCTGCGCTCATCAAGGGTATCTCGGCGGCATATCGCTGCTGTTTCAGGAACGGAACTGCCGGCAAACAGCGGGGCTGGATGTTCACGAAGCGTTTATCCGAACCGGCGCAAGTGTTGACAGCAATACCGGTACTCTGCTCGAATGCCGGGAAATGTTCACGGCGTTCGACGAACTCGTCAAACAAATTCAAAAGCAGCACGATAACAAAGGAATGGAACATCTGCGGGCGCAACTCGTCGGACTGATTCGGACTTGGCAGCCGGAAATAATTTTGACTGCCGATGCGCCGAAAGACGGAATCGTTCGGGAACTTGCTCTGCGGGAAATTATGGATGCTGTCCGCAAAGCGGAAGACCCGGCAGCGTATCCAAATCAAATGACAGAACTTGGTTTGAAGCCGTGGCAGGTTAAAAAGGTTCACGTTGCGGTGTCGAACGGAACGCTCGGCGATGTCAATCTGAATACGAAAGAACCGTCCATCCGCCTGGGACTGCCGTTCGATGAAGCGGCGTACATTTCCTACGGACTATTGAATGTGCCGCGGAACCGGCAGGCGATGCTCGGTTTTTCAACACCGCATAACGTTGTACCGCCGTCGGCAAGTAAGGATTTTTTCGCCGGTATCGAAATACAGCCCGGCAGTGATTCCCGGCGTTTGCTTGCCGGTTCTTACGCGGAACAATGGGAGCAAATTCAACTTCGGATTCAGCAGCGGCAGCAAACGCTCGGCATCATCGCAAGTACGGCAAACACCGCCAAGAAAAACAAGCAAAAGCCGGGCGACATCCGCTTGGCTTCCAGTGCCGAAGAATTGACCCGGAAAATCGACAGCGATGCGGCAGTACAAATCCTGTTAGAAATGGGTGAAAGTTATAAACCGTCCGGCGATTGGGCTTCCGTCAGTGAAGCATACGAAGTGATTGCGAAACATTACCCGCAGCACCCGTTGGCACGACCGGCGTTTCTTTGGCTGATGCAGCAGTATGCGTGCGGCGAAAAATCAGAAAACAAACCGCTCGCCGAAGTGAACGCATCGCTGGATGCGGCGATTGCGATGGAACGGTATCTGGCACAATACTTTCCCGATTTAGCCGCAATGCCGGAAGTAAAATTTTCTCTTGCTTCGGCACTGCGGCAGCGCGGTTTTGAACAAGACGCAGGTAATTTGTACCGGGAATTGGCAAACCGTCCGTTTAACGGTATTTGGAAAAACAGAGCAAAGGGGGAATGTTTTCTCTCTGCTCCATCACAGAACGGATTGGAAAATCCGCAGCAGGCAATCCGCTGTTCGTTCACGTCCGTCAAACCGTATCTGGACGGCAAGTTCGATAAAGAATTTGATAGGAAAACGTGGTTTCACAGCAAGTTATACTCGCTCACACCGGACAAACCGAATCCCAGCGTTGCCGCGGCGGGTTCGCAAAATTTCGGCACGAAAATAATGACGATGTATGATAGGGATTATTTTTATATCGGTTTGAAATGCAGACGGGTTGCCGGTTTTTCGTATCCGCCGCTTGCGGAGAAACCGCGGCAGCGGGACGTACCGCTGGACGACCAAGACCGGGTAGAAATTTTATTGGACGTTGACCGGGATTATCAGACGTGTTATTCCTTCACGGCGGATTCCCGCGGCTGGGCGGTTGATGCGCTGCGGGGCAGCACAACTTGGAATCCAAGTTGGTATGTTGCCCGATATGAAGATAAGGATTCGTATTATATTGAGGCGGCAATTCCGTGGGAGTCGTTGACGAATTATCCGCCGCAGTCCGGTACGGTCTGGGCGGTCGGTGTCCGGCGGATTGTACCGGGCAAAGGTATCGAATGTTGGAACGCCGAAAACGCCGACGATTTAACGAACGGATTCGGCTTTCTTGTATTTGAATAAAGAGGGGTGCAGTTACTACGGTTTGAATAGATAACCGCTCAAATCAATCCTTCTTAACAGTACATCTAATATGAACAGAAATGCCGCTGCCGTTAGCAAATACGCAGAAAGCGGCAGCACCCGCCAAGCCGAACGGTGCGGCACGTCCGCAAACACGTCCTCCGGTTTCGGGTTGAATTTGCCGCCGGTACGTTCTGCCAACTCCTTCATCAGCGTTTCATTCGCCGGCTTGACCCGTAACTCCTCTGGATAATTCCGCATTATGCTCCGTGTTTGATTTACCAACGCCGCACCGTCCTTCTGCAAAAGAACAGAAACGGTACAAGAGGCAGGAAACGCGGTTTCCCGCCCGTTGAGTGCCGATTCCGTTTCGTAGCGTCCCGGTGCCGTTTGGACGAGGGGAAAACTGTTTTTTCCGCCGTTGTTAAAGAGGGTAATTACCCCTTCGGCACCGTCAATGAAATTCTCGTTATCGTCAACCGCATCCAGCGTGATATGAACCGTGCCGTGCTTCTGTTCAACATTTAACACCGCATTGCGTCCTTCGGATTTTCGGGCAATCCGGCGGATGACCTGCGCCCAAAACGTTCCGTAAGAATCCCACGTCAGCCATTCCGCCGCCCATTTCGCTTTCACGTCCGATGTAAAAGCGGCGGACATTCCCAAGCCGAAACGCCGCCAAAGCAGCAGCGGTTGACTGCTTTCCGTCGCCAGGATAAACATACTTGCCGGTTTCGCTCTTGTTTCAACGAAGCCGAGCAGCGGCGGGGCGGTCTCAATATCAATGCCGGTCAGAATTTCCGTCGGCGTAACCAGCATCGGTACAAACGGTTCTTCCTTCATTGACGATTTACTTGCCGTCAATGTTTCTTTCGCAAACACCTGCGGTATCATCTGCGGGTCGGTACAAACATAGTTCCGTCCTTTGCCCTTTTCGGCAATTTTTTTTAACAGGGCATTATCCGCTTCACCGACACCGACGGTCGAGACCGTAATTTGGTCAGCAACGATGCCCCGCAGCGTTCCGTCCGCGTCGCCCGGCATACTGTATCCGTCTGTCAACAAAATGATATGCTTCAATTTTGCCGAAACACGCCGGAGTTGATTGTATGCTTCGTTCAACGCCGGATAAATGTTCGTTCCGCCCGCCGCTTCAATCGTGGAAATCGCTGACCGTACCGGCACAAGCGAAGCCGCACTTTTTATCGGACTGACCGGATACGCCTCATTGTCAAACGCCACAACGGCAACAAAATCTTTCGGCGTTAATAAATCAACGGCTGCTTTTGCCGCTTCTTTTGCCAATTCCATTTTTTGTCCGCCCATTGAACCGGAACGGTCAACGACAAGAGCGAGAGCAAACGACGGCTTTTCTTTTTCTTTTTCGTAATCACACCAAACCGGCAGGATTTCCTCGACCGGTGTTTTGTAATAACCGCCGGGACCGAAGGATTGTTCGCCGCCGAGCATCAGCAGACCGCCGCCGAGTTCGCCGACGTAGGTCCGCAGTGCTTCCATTTGTGTTTGCGAAAACGCCGTTGCCGGTATATTGGAAAGAATCACCGCATCGTACTTGTCATACTCTTCGAGACCGTCAGCAACGGCATTGTTGTTTTTTGCGCTGCCGGTTATCACTGTCATTCCTTGTTCCCGCAGTGCCGCCGTAAAGTCCCGAAGCGTTTTTGTATCAGGGTCGAGAATCAGTACCCTTGGTTTTCCGCCGGTAAAAAGAATGTTCGACGCTTTATTGTTTTCGGCAAGCGTATCGAGCGGACTGTTGAGCGTTGCTGTAAATTCTGTTTGCCGTTCCTCATCAGCAACTTGTTTGAACCGAAAAATGTTTTCGCCTTTTTTCAATTTTTTCCGTTCTTCGGCGATTTTGAATTCGTTCCGGTACAACGAGATAATCCCTTCGGTATCAACGGTGCTTTCGACGACAACATCAGCATAAAACGGTTCACCCTTTTGGACAGCCGGCGGCAGTTTTACTTCCGCCAACTGGACTTCGGGCTTGGACGATGCGGGCAGGACAACGGTCGAAATGATAGGCGGATTGAAATCCGCCGCTAACACATTGCCTTCCGTTTCATTTCCATCGCTTAACAAGATGATATGCGGTACATAACCGGCAGGAATCTGTGCTTCGGCATACTTGAGTGCTTCTTCGATGTTCGTATGAGCGGCAGAACCCGTTCCGCCGAACGGAACAACCGTGATTTTCCCGCCGTTTGCTTTTTGTGTTGCTGCCAAAAACACTTCCGCTTTTTCGGCGGCGGCTGCGTCAATGCTTTGACTTCGGTCAACGAGAAACACTGTTTTCGTCTGATGCGTAGCATACAGAATCGTCAAACCGGACAGCGAAAGAGTGAGAAGAACGAAAATTGTCAGCCGGACGGCGAACGATGCCCGCCGCTGCGTTTTGGAAAAGTCAACAAGCGACCGGCGGTACGTCCCATAGAGAACGCCCGTAAAGAGCAGCAAAAACAAAAATCGGGATTGTTCAAATTCAAAGGAAATCACTTGACCGGACATCCATTAAACCAAAACAGGCGGTTCAAAACAAGAGGGTTGCCCCTTGCCGGTCAACTCATTTTCCTATAAAATAGGGGGAAACCGTTAATCATTTAGCCGCTCGGCTAAACTTTTTACCCTCCGTAAGCGGAACCGGGGCTAATTTCGATGAAAACAGAAACCGTTTTGACTGGTCTGGGCATTCTTTCGCCGGTCGGGAACGATAAAGAATCGTTCCGTAATGCACTGTTGAACGGACAAAGCGGTATCGGTTTCCTCAACATTCAGACGGCAAACGACACTCTGCGTCCGATGGGCAGCGAAGTTGCCGACTTTCACCCGAAGGACTACGTTAAGCCGAAGAAAAATATCAAGGTGATGAGCAGGGATATTCAGTTGGCGTTCGTTTCGTCCTGTTTAGCGTGTAGTGATGCGAACCTCATCACCGAGGGCGAAGGGCGGACAGTTGACCCTGAACGGTTCGGTACGGTCTTTGGTTCCGATTTAATCGGTACGGAAGTTGATTTACTGCTTGACGCGTTCCGCGCCGGTATCAAGGACGGGAAATACGATTTCAGCACTTGGGGGCAGGCGGCGATGAAAGAGATTTATCCGCTGTGGATGCTGAAATTTCTGCCGAATATGCCGGCGTGTCAGATTGCGATAGGACACGATGCCCGCGGTCCGAACAATGCCGTTACAATGTGCCGGTGTTCAAGTTTGGCGGCTCTTACCGAGGCGGTGCGGGTCATTGAACGGGGAGCGGCAGACGTAATGCTCGCCGGCGGCTGCGGTAACCGAATCAATCAGGATTTTCAAACCCGGACAAAAGCGTATCTCACCGCGGAACGCCGGAATAACCCCGATTCTGTACCGCGTCCGTTTGATGCGGCACGCTGCGGCAGCATCATCGGCGAAGGTTCCGGGACGTTTGTGTTGGAGAATAAAGAGTATGCCGAAAAACGCGGGGCAAGAATTTACGCTAAAATCCGCGGTTTCGGTACGGCAATAGAACCGGTGCTGCACAAGAGCAAGCCGAGCGGCGCGGCAATCCGCCGGGCAATCACCCTTGCTCTTAACGAAGCGGGTTTATCACCGGCAGACATTGGTTTCGTCAATGCCGACGGTACCGGAACGGAACACGAAGACCGGATTGAAGCGGAGTCCATTCGGGACATTTTGGGCGATGTTCCGGTGATGTCGAACAAGGGCAACTTCGGGGACCTTGGCAGCGGTACCGGTGCGGTGGAATTGGCATCCGCGGTCTTGGCGTTGCAGGACGGCTTAATTCCGCCGACGCGGAACCACACGCAGACAGCGGCGGATTGTCCGGTCAATGTCGTTCACGGGCAGCCGGCAGCGTTGAATAAACCGGTTGCGTTAAAGTTGAATCAGACCCGTTTGGGACGTTCGTTTGCCGTGATTCTGGAAAAGTATTAACATTTTTAACTCAACACGCTTGCCCCTTGTGCCGGCTTCGTAGCAAAAATCGTCGGCTCCTTACCGACTTTCTTTTGGTACTGCTCTGTTATCCGTTCCGTAATGCTGCCGATTTTCGCCGTTTCAACCAGTGATACGGTACAGCCGCCGAAACCGCCGCCGGTCATTCTGCTGCCGATGGTGCCGTCTGTGTCTTTCGCAATTTCGACTAACGCGTCAATTTCGGGACAGGTAATTTCAAAATCGTTCTTCATCGACTCGTGGCTTGCATACATCAACTCGCCGCAGCGTTTCCAGTTTTTCGCCGTCAACGCTTCACCGAACGCAACCGTCCGGTCGTCCTCCGTAATGACGTGTTTCGCCCGGCGGAAACATATTTCTCCCTCTTTTTCCTTGCCGAACAATGATTTTGCCGCTTCCAATCCCGCCAGTGTTCCGTCCCGAAGCAGTTCAACGCCGAGCAACTTTGCTGCCGTTTCGCACTGCCGCCGCCGGTCGGGATATTCACTGCCCGTCAATTCGTGTTTCACGTTGCTGTTGACAATCAGCACCGAAACATCCGGGTCGTCTAACGGGAACATTTTCGGTTCGCAACTGCGGCAATCGAGCAGCATCGCTTTGCCCGCCTGACCGAGAATCGAAATGAACTGGTCCATAATGCCGCACGGCATCTTGGCGTAATGATGTTCCGCCTTTTGGCAGAGCAACGCTTTTTCCACCCGGTCAAGTGTTGTTCCGCTCAACACTTCGGCGAGCGTTGCCGTTGCCGCTTCGAGGGATGCACTGCTGGACAAACCGCCGCCGAGCGGAACGTTGGAATTCACCACGGCACTGAACGGCGGTAATTTCAAGCCCGCCTCAACGCAGTATTGCAAGGTTCCCTGAATGTAGGACGACCAAACAACATCCGATTTGCTTTTCGGCGGTTGAGAAGAACCGTCAACGAGAACCAGTGCCGCTTCGCCCTTGGCGGTACTGAACACTTCTGCACTGTTTGCACGGGACCTTGCGGTTGACGAGCGGAATCTGAATCCGATGACGGTGTAGCGTTCGATTGCCATCGGAAAGACGAAACCGCCGTTATAGTCGGTGTGTTCGCCGATGATGTTGACGCGGCCGGGAGCGGCAACAATATATTGCGGTAGGCTGCCGTACCGGGCGCGGAATTCCTGCTTCGTTGATTCGACAAGTTGCTGAAATGACGGCATTGAATGAAAGGAATGAAAGGAAACGAAAAACGGATTATACCCGAACTTTCTTCATTTTGCAATTCCCGTTTTACTTCAATGCGTTTTTCGCGGCGGCGGCGACGTTTTCAACCGTAAAGCCGAAGTGCTTCATCAATACGTCTGCCGGTGCCGATGCCCCGAAGCCGGTCATTCCGATAAATTGACCGTTATCGCCGATGTACTTTCGCCAACCCTGTTCAATGCCAAGTTCGACACCGACCCGCGCTTTCACTGACGGCGGTAACACGCTGTCCTTGTATTCCTGCGGCTGCTGCTCGAACAATTCAAAACACGGCATCGAAACGACGCGAACTTTAATTCCCTCGGCATTTAACTTTTCGTAAACGTCCAAACACAAACCAACTTCGCTGCCCGACGCAATTAAAATCACTTGCGGGTTTGTTGAATCCGCAACGACATATCCGCCTTTGTGAACGCCTTCCGCTTTGCCGAATTTTGTTCGGTCAATCGTCGGTAAATTCTGGCGAGTTAGCACCATCACGCTCGGCGTTTCCGTCAATGCGATTGCCGCTTTGTACGCCTCGGCAACTTCATTTGCGTCGGCAGGACGGAACACGGCAACATTCGGAATGGCTCTTAACGCCGCAAGATGTTCAACCGGTTGATGCGTTGGACCGTCTTCGCCGACACCAATCGAGTCGTGCGTGAAAATGAACAGCGTCGGTATTTTCATCAACGCCGCCAAGCGGATTGCCGGTCGGATATAATCGGAGAACACGAAGAACGTCGCACAAAATCCCCGCAAACCGGAGAGCGTCAAACCGTTGGTAACCGCCCCCATTGCGTGTTCCCGAATACCGAAATGCAGATTGCGTCCTTCGGGATGTTCCGGCGAAAAGGCGGGATAATCCTTGAGCCACGTGTTATTCGACGGCGCAAGGTCTGCCGAACCGCCGATTAAAAAATTATTCGCGTTGGGAATTTGATTCAACACCTTACCCGATGAAACGCGGCTTGCCATTCCCTTGGCATCGGCGGGAAACTCCCGGATGCCCTTCGTCATACTGTTGAACAAAGAGTCCTCTTGCCACAACGGGTCGCGAAGCGCAGAATGAACATCTTCCTGCTCTTCCAATTCTTTTGCCCGTTTGCCGATACCTTTTCGGAATGTTTCATAAACATCTTCCTCGACAACGAATTTTTTATCGGGGTCGAAACCGTAGAACTTTTTCGTTTCACGGATTTCCTCTTCACCGAGCGGTGCGCCGTGGGCTTCGTGCGAACCGGCTTTGTGCGGCGAACCGTAAGCAATCACGCTCTTGACGATAACAAGCGTCGGCTTTTCGTCTTCCTTTTGGAACTTCTTGATTGCCTTCCGCAGTGCGTCGAGGTCGTTCACGTCATCGACTTTCAGCACATTCCAGCCGTATGCTTTGAACCGTTTTTCTACGTCTTCGGAAAACGCCAGATTCGTATTGCCTTCAATCGTGATACCGTTATCGTCGTAGAACCAGCACAGGTTATCGAGTTTCAGATGCCCCGCCAAACTTGCGGCTTCGGCGGTGATTCCTTCCATCATACAACCGTCACCGCAGACGGCATAAACGTTATAATCGAATAACTCGTAGGAAAACCGTGCGCCGAGATGCTTTCCGGCGATTGCCATTCCGACAGACGTTGCCACTCCCGCCCCAAGCGGTCCCGTAGTCATTTCGACACCGGTTGTATGACCGTATTCGGGGTGTCCGGCACATTTACTGCCGAATTGCCGGAAGTTCTTGATGTCGTCGAGAGAAACCGCCGGTTTGCCGTATTCATCTTTTACCTCGCTCAAATGCAGCAGGGAGTAAAGCAGCATCGAAGCGTGTCCAATCGAAAGCACGAAGCGGTCGCGGTTGGGAAACTTCGCCTCTTTCGGGTCAAAGCACAAAAATTCGTTGAACAGAACGTATCCGAGCGGAGCGAGTGCCATTGCGGTTCCGGGGTGTCCGCTGTTTGCTTGCTGCACGGCATCCATTGCGAGACAACGAATCGTATCAATCGCTTTTTTTTCGGCAGGAGTCATTGTGTAAGCCGTAGTTGATAGTCAATGGTCGTTAACAGCGGCGCATTATCACCGATTGGACGGCGGCTGTCAATGTGTAAGGCGTACTGTGAACGGCTTCGGATTGTTCGGATAAGAAACGCTGACCGTACCGCCGCCGTCGTCTGTCTTGATAGTGTACTCTTTACCGTACAGCGGTTCAATCTTGAACGCCGCGGGCTGTCCCAGCGCAACTTGCATCGCCGACACGGCGGTTTCACACTTCGTCCGGTCTAACGCACAATACTCCATCAGGTCGGTAATACCGCGGAGGAGAAAACCGGCAATCACCGGTTCGCTGTCCGTTCCCCATTTTGCCCGCAGTTGGTCTTCCATCTGATTCAACGCCGTCAAACGTTTGTAAAACGGTTTCTCCGATTCGTCAATCACCGTCCGCATCGCTTGGAGGTAAAACACTTCATCGGCGGACAATTTTTTCAACAGTCCTTTGTTGACAGTATCGTAAATGCCGCGTTCGTACAGTTCGGCAATTTCATCTTCTTCGAGGGCTTTGTCAAGACCGTACTGCATTATTTCATTATACACTTTCAATCCGCTGGCGCGGTCGCCGACCCACATCTCACTGTCCGGTGTCCAATGGTCGAGTTGTTCCTTCATCATTTCGTAAAGGAACTGTACATCGCTCTTTTGCAACTTTGGATGAAGCAGAACGGCTTGCAGAACATCGACGGCGTGCAGCCGTATTTGGGCTGCCTTTGTGCGGGTACCGGGGCTGCGGACTTCGGCGGCAAGTTGTGCTATGCGGAATATGTACGCCAATGCCTCCGCCGCTTTGCCGACCGCTCCGTCCTGCAACGCTTGGGCAACCGCAAACTCTTCCAGAAGCATATAATCGGCGAGGTAATCGGCGGCTTTGGTAACGGGAGCGGTACCGGTTTCAGATTCAACAAATTCAAAGGAAAAACAAACGCTGCTGCGTTCAAGCATCTTCCGAATGTTAAGCCGTTTCGTATCCGTGCGGGTCAGAATATCTTTAACGTCTTGCAGCGTGGCACTGTCGATTTTCCAATCGCCGTAAGAAACACCGGCGCGGAGTGTTTCGATTTCGCCGGGATTTTCGTCGTAGATACGGAACGCCCTGTCTAATTCGGTGGCGATATTATTGTCCGGCGGAACATCTTCGGCGAAAATGTCGGCAGGCGTTCCGTTTTCTTTGATAACCTTTTTGATTTCCCCGATAAGTTCCGGGTTTTTCTCTTTTCGGGTGGCTTCGAGTCCGTTGAATTTCTCTTTCGGCAGCACTTCGCCGCCGTATTCAACGGTTTTCGGCTGGGCGGCGTTGTACTTATCCGTGCGGCGTTGCGAACTGCCGACGATAGCGTACAAGATAATCGCCAGCAGCAGGATACCGCCCAGAACAATATGCCCTTGGGACGACCAGTCGAATTTCTCATTCTCTTGTTTCATAAGTGCTTCGGATTTTATCGTTTCGTTTGACCTGTGTCAACGTGAAACCCGGTTCCCCGCAACTTCGTCCATCTCAACCGTTTCCCGCCTTGTCTGTTCGGCGTTGTATATTTCCCGTTTTTTCTCTTTGAGTTTTTCAACCGTCTTCAATTCCTTGTTCGCTTCAATGACGATTTGCCTGCGGCGTTCGATTTCCTCGTCAAGTATTCTGATTTTTTCATCGCAGTCGTTCCTGTCCGCCAGAAGATACATTTCCTGCCGCCGCAGTCCGAGAAGAAAATCGACATTGACCGCTTTGCCCGGCTGAATCATTGTACGTCCGTTCTCCAAGACGCTTTTTAAGGCACTGTCAATCTCGGTGCGTTTTGTTTCTACAATCCGGCGGGCTTCGTAGGCCTTCGCCAACTCGCCCTGTTTTTTTTTCAGGACGTTATCGCGGATTGTTATCAACGGTTCAAGACGGAAAGAAAAAGGCATTATGAACAATTCGTCATTAACTCTTTGATTTGCTGCTTCGTTTCTTCGATACTTGCCGGTTCGGACACGTTCTGCTGTAAAAACTTGTCAATCGCCGGTTTCATTTTAATCGCCTTGTCAACGTCGGGATTGCTGCCCGTCTGGTACGCACCGATTGAAATCACATCTTCTTTGTCCAAATAGGCACCGAGCAGCCGCCGCATTGCCCTTGCCGCCTGCAAGTGTTCCTTGTCGCAGATGTCCGGCATCAGCCGGCTGATACTTTCAACCGGGTCAATCGCCGGATAATGTCCGCGGGTACTCAACTTCCTGCTCAACCAAATATGTCCGTCGAGCAAGCCCCGCACAGTATCGCCGATAATATCGCTGTGGTCGTCGCCTTCCACAAGTACCGTGAAAAACGCCGTTATCGTTCCTTTTACCGAACGTCCCGCCCGTTCCACCAGCCGCGGCAACATTCCGAACACCGACGGCGGATAACCCTTCGTCGTCGGCGGTTCCCCGGCGGCTAATCCGATTTCCCGCTGCGCCATTGCAAAACGGGTCAGCGAATCCATCATTACCAAGACGTTTTTGCCTTGGTCGCGGAAATACTCGGCGATTGCCATTGCTGTCATCGGCGCACGCACCCGCATCAACGCCGGTTCGTTTGACGTTGCCACCACCACCACGGACTTTTTGATACCGTCTCCTAAATCCCGTTCGATAAAATCGTTCAATTCCCGACCGCGCTCGCCGATAAGCCCGATGACAATCACTTCCGCTTCGGTGTAGCGGGCAATCATTCCGAGCGTTACGCTTTTACCGACACCGGAACCCGCAAAGATGCCGAGACGCTGTCCCGCCCCGCAGGTCAACATTCCGTCAATCGCCCGGACACCGGTCGAAAGAATTTTGTTAATCCGCGGTCGGGAACTGGCAATCGGCGGTTCATTGTCGAAGACCGTTCGGTCTTCCAAAACCGGTACCGGTTTGCCGTCCACGGGTTTTCCTTCGGCATTGACAACGCGTCCGAGCAGATTTTCGCCGACTTTCAGCCACGGCAGGGTCTTAACAAGCGTAATGCGGGTGCCGCGGCGGACACCGGTAATATCGCTGTACGGATACAGCAGCGTTAAATCGTCTTTGAACCCGATGACTTCGGCATTGACATTTCCGCCGCCGCCAGCCGGGGTTAACTGTATTTCCGCCACAGAACCGACCGGTGCGGGAAAACCGGCAGCGGACAGCATCATTCCCTGCGTCTGCACAATCGTACCGGTAAGACGTACCGGCATTATGTTCTGGATATGTTCCGCGAATCGTTCCGCTAATCGGTTCTGCATAACGGACAATAGCGAAAACGCCGGTTTATATCAAGAGGAGAATTATTGCGGTGTCCCTAATCCTTCACTAATCATTTCAATAAATTTTTTTGCGGTCTGCGTGAACATTTTCCGGTGCCGGTGAATAATTCCAATCGGGCGTTTCGGAACGTCCGGGGTTAATGTCCGGGCGGCAATTCTGCCGTACTGCGATTCGTGCCGCACCGACGGTTCCGGGACAATACTAATGCCCAGCCCGGATTCCACCGCTTGCTTAATCGTTTCAATGTTGTCAAATTCCATCGAAATACCAACGTGCTGACCGTAATGCCGGAAATACCGGTCAAGTTCCTTGCGGATAATGAGCGTCCGGTCAAAAGCAATAAATTCGTGTTCCGCCAATTCTTTGACATCGACGCTTTCCCGTTTCGCCAACGGATGAGCAGGCGGACAAATGAGTACCATATTTTCCGAACGCAGCGGAATGGTGTCGATTTCCTGCGATGCCGTCGGATACGAAACAATGCCCAAGTCCGCTTCGCAATTCAATACCGCGGTGTAAATCTTCGACGGATGAAGATATTCCAGATTGACTTTCGATTTCGGAAACGTCTGCATAAACTCTTTCATACACCGGCTCATTTCGTTTAAGCCGACGGAATAAATGGCGGCAACGCGGAGTTGTCCGCGGACATTGCTTTCCGGCGATTTAATCAATTGAGCCGCATTATCGTATATTTCAAGAATGTCCCGAAACGCTTCATAACAGATTTGTCCTTCCGGTGTCAGTACAAACGGGCGTTTGCCGCGGTCAATCAGAACAGAGCCGAGATGTTTTTCGAGGCGGTTAATCGACTGCGTAGCGGCGGATTGACTGACTTCGTTCGCGGACGCGCCGCGGGAAAAACTTTGATGAAGAACAACATCGCAAAAAACCCGAAGCGTCGCAATGTTCATTGGAACAATACCGAAGGAGATGTAAATTAAAGCACAAAGAGTATAAGTTATTGTGAACGAAATGCGCAAATTGTCAAGAGTGCCGGCACTTCCGGCACAGTGTTTTTCCTTTCCCCTCTCTTGACGGAAACAAAAAAAAAACTAGAATAACGGCAACTTCCTGCGAGATGGTGTAAAGGCAGCACGAATGGCTCTGAACCATTTAGTCGGGGTTCGAATCCCTGTCTCGCAATAAAGCCGCCGTTGACCTACTTAACCTTCGTGTTCGGGTCAATCTTCTTCTTTTCCTCGAACTCCTGATGCACCGCTTTCAGGTCGTCTTCCGACGCTTGCTGAATCGCGTTCGGGTCGCCTGCCGCCGCCCAGTCCAGTCCTTCTTCGTCAAGATTTTCAAACTCAAACGGCACTTCCGTGAACGAGGCGTGCTGATAAATCAGGTCAATCACCTTCCGTTCAATAATCTGATTGCGGAGGATGTCCATATCGCCTTCCTTTTCCAACTTCGCCCGGATACGCCGCGGCGAAACACCGCTTTGGGCGGCAATCAACGCCACTTCCGTGTTGTAATCCTCTTCGGTGTCTTCCACTTTTTCGACATCGGCAATCTTTTCAAGAATGAAATGTTCCTTCAACGCTCTTGCCGTTTCCGCCGCAATGTTCTGACGGATATAATTCTGATGCGCCAGAACGTCTTCGTTGCTGTATCCGCTGCGCTGCAATTCGAGAACCTGCCGGCGGAACTCCCGTTCCGACTGCCGCTTCAATAAGCCGGGCGGCAAATCCCAACCGGCAGCCGCGGTGAGTTTTTCCGTAATCTGCTGCCGGGTATGACGGCGTTGTTCGTATTCCAGTTGCCGCTGCAATGTGTCAAGAACCGCATCCCGGAAATCGCCGACGTTATCAAAACCGCCGAGCCGTTCCAGAAAATCCTTCGACAACGGCGGAACAACCAACTTTTTCACCGCAATAATGCTGAAGTGGACATCAATCGCTTTGCCGCGGTACGCCTCGTTCGCGGCATCTTTGGTCAACACCACTTTTGATGTGATCACATCGCCCGCCTTCGCACCGCTCATCAGTTTATCGAATTCTTTGACCGAACCGTCGCGGAAAGACAGCACGGAACGAATCCGAATCGTTTCGCTTTCGGATTGAGACAGCACCGTACCGCCGTCTTGAAACGTCAGTTTTGCAACGATGTAATCGCCGCTCTGCGCCGGTTCCTCTTTCGGTTCCAAATCGCCGTAGGAAGTCAAAACCCGTTCGACGGCTTTGTCAACGTCTTCGGCAGAAAATTCCCGCGTCTTTTTTTCGATTTTTAGTCCCTTCCATTCCGGCAGGTCGATTTCCGGTCGGACTTCGATATTGAATTCAAAGACGAACGGACCGTCGTTCGGCAGTGTCAAAGCGTTAAAATCGAAATCCGGTTCGCTAATCGGGGTCAGTTCGTCGCTGTTATTGACTTGGGACAGAGCATCGAAGACGAGAGAGTAGCGGACGCGTTCGGAAGCATCTTTTTTGAACCGTTTTTCGACGAGCGACCGCGGGGCTTTACCGGAACGGAAACCCGGAACGTATGCCGTTTTTTCTAAATCGGTGAACTCTTTTTGGAAGTACCGGTCGATTTCGGGGCGGGGAACGGTTACTTTAACGCGGCGTTCGCAGGAACTGACCTTTTGAATATCCGTAGTTAATTGGAGTGTATCAATGGTTTCTTCGGACATTGGACAGGCAAGGGGTGAGAGGTACAAAAAAATCCGGCTATATCAATGAGCGAAATCAGCGTCTGATTCGCTCACGGACATCAACCGGACTTCGCAACAAGCGGGCGAACGGGTTCGAACCGTCGACAACAACGTTGGCAACGTTGTGCTCTACCAACTGAGCTACGCCCGCAACCTTTATCGGGAACCCAAACATTTCGGCACTCCGATTTGTTTGCGGTATTATAGCAGGTCTTTCGGACAACGCAAGCGGGGGCAATGAAAAACACAACGGACGGCGGGTTCAAATCTTATAGGTTTTTAACGGGGTAACGGCAACCACGAAAGACCGGAACTCCGCAAAGGGTTTGTCAAGATACGAGTTTTTACAGCCGCTCGATTTCTTCGATGGGCAGTTCGGTAATTTCGGAAATGTAGGCGACATCATCACCGTGGGCTTTCATACGGCGGGCATCTGTAATTTGTCTTTCAGATTGTCCTTCGACTCGTCCCTCAACTCGTCCTTCAACTCGTCCTTCAACTCGTCCTTTAACTTGTCCTGCTTTCCACGAATCGTTGATAGCCAATCGTTCGTAGAAATCGAACATTCTGCGCCGCTCTTCGAGATTACGGCTGACAGGGTCTGCCTTATAGGCGGTGAACTGCCGCATTGCCTCTTGTATCTCCGGTTGGGCAAACGCTTCGCCGATGATAGAATTTTG
>JAISJZ010000133.1 GCA_031261125.1 Planctomycetaceae bacterium
AACCGGTCAACTTCGGCGAAGTATGTTTTGAAACGCCGCAGAACACGTTCATCGGCAGGCTTGACGACACCGGTCATTACACCGTCAGCAACACCGAGGACGGCAACGGAATTCCGCCCGGCGATTACACCGTCTATCTGTCAGGAACGTCTTTGGTTTCTACCGGCAAACCGGCAAAGACCGCTGCGAGGGACAAAGGCAATACGGAACTCGTCGCAATGACGGAGACCGTCCGTGTTCATCCGAAATACACCCAGCCGGGAACGGACGCGCTGAAATTCGCAGTTAAAAAGGACGGGGAAAAACATTTTGATTTTACCGTTGAACGTCCGCCGCAAAAACGCCGTTAAAACTGCCGGTTATAAAATAAACTTGCTCAAGTCCTCGTCTTTACTGACATCGTCAATCCGCTGCCGGACATACTCGGCATTCACCACAACAACTCCTGCTTCCATTTCGGAAGCATCGAAACTCAAATCTTCCAGCAGTTTCTCCATAATCGTATAAAGCCGGCGCGCGCCGATGTTCTGCGACCTCTGATTGACTTCGTATGCGTACTCCGCCAGCAAATCAATCGCCTCGTCTTCAAATGTCAAGCCGATGTTTTCCGTCTGCATCAACGCCTGATACTGCTTCGTCAACGACCCGCCCGGCTCCGTTAAAATCCGAATAAAGTCCTCCTTCTTCAAATCATTCAACTCGACCCGAATCGGGAACCGTCCTTGTAATTCCGGCATCAAATCGCTCGGTCTGGAACGGTGAAACGCACCGGCGGCGATGAACAAAATATGGTCGGTTTTGACATAACCGTACTTCGTCTGAATCGTTGTGCCTTCGACAATCGGCAGCAAGTCCCGCTGAACACCCTGCCGGGATACGTCTGCCCCGTGCTGTTTGTCGCTGGCGACAATTTTGTCAATTTCGTCAATGAAGATAATCCCAAGATTTTCGGCTAATTCCACGGCGGACTGCTGCACCTTCTCCTTGTTGATGAGACGGTCGCTTTCTTGCTCGATGAGGTATTCCCTCGCCTCCTTAACGGTCAATTCCCGCTTTGAGCGGTTTTTCGGAGCGATTTTCTCGAACATCTCCTGCAAGTCGATTTCCATTGATTCCATACCGGGCATATTGCTCATCACCATCGGAATTGCCCGCGTTTCGGAAACAATCGAAACCGTATTGTTTTCCAACTGCCCGGCGTTGAGCATTTCACGAATTTTTTCTCGGTTCCGGTTGTGTTTCAGATTTTCGACATTTTCCCCGAAGTCCTCCCCGCTTTCGTTTTCATCATCCGTTTCGGCGTTATCTTCCGGTTCGGCTTTGCCTTCCGCTTCCTTGATGATATTGCCGAGAATATCCGGCAGTTTGGACAAGTCGGACTCGTGTATCCTGATTTGCCGCTTTTCGACCTTCGGTTTCCGGTTTGCCGGCACCGGTTCATTTTGCAGCGGCGGCAAAAGAAGGTCTATCAGAATTTCGTTTGCCCGTTTCGCGGCTTCTTCTTTGACTTTGTCCCGTTCCGAAGAACGAACGATGCCGAGAGCGTTTTCAATGAGTTCCCGCACCATACTTTCGACATCGCGTCCGTAGTAGCCGACTTCGGTGTATTTTGTTGCTTCGACTTTGATAAACGGTGCGCCGGTGAGTGTTGCGAGCCGCCGGGCAATTTCGGTTTTTCCTACACCGGTCGGACCAATCATCATTATATTTTTCGGTGAAATTTCCTTTTTCATCGAATCGTCAACCTGCTGCCGCCGCCAGCGGTTTCTCACTGCCACGGCAACGGAACGTTTGGCTTCGTTTTGACCGACAATGTGTTTATCGAGTTCTGTAACAATCTGACGGGGGGTGAGGTCCATAATAACGGGGTACGGATTCCGGGAAGCAGCACAACAGGAAAGGCGTTATTATACTTGCCTGACGGGGAACGTCAACACGGCGGACTGCGGCATTAACAGTGAAAACCCGGCAAGGGGATTTTACATCGTTCGGAATTCTGTTATAATGAGAAGGTGCGGTTTCCGAGGGAAACCGGCTGAAAATTAACCCCGATTATTCCAATGAGCAACCTTGTTTCTCCGCAAATTCCCAAAACCGATATTAAAAAAGTCGCCATTCTCTTCTCCGGCGGTCCCGCACCGACGGCAAACTCCGTCATCGGCAGTGCCGCTCTGTGTTTCGCCCGCGCCGGTATCGAGGTTTACGGCTTCAAAAACGGATATACCCATCTCGTTAATTTCCAAGACGGCAGCACCCTCGAAGAAGGCAAACACTACATCCGTTTGGACAAACGTATCGAAGAAGGCATCCGCACGTCCCGCGGTATTATCATCGGCACCGCCCGCGCGAACCCCGGCAAAATGCTGAAAAACCCGCTCGACCTAAAAGATACCGAAAAGACCGCCCCGCTGCTCACCGTCTATAAGGCACTGCGTTCGCTCGGTATTGATGCCCTCATTTCCATCGGCGGCGATGATACGCTTACCACGGCGGCGAAGTTCAAACTCGTAATGGACGCTCTGCCGGACACGGAAAAACGCGTCAAAGTTGTTCACCTGCCGAAGACGATTGACAACGATTATAAAGGCATTGACTTTACATTCGGCTATTTCACCGCCGTTGAAATGCTTGCGTTGGAAATCCGTAATTTGCTGGCGGATTCCGAAGCGACAGAAACGGGCTACATCAGTCAAGTGATGGGACGCAAAGCGGCGTGGCTTGCTTACGGTGCGGCAATCGCCGGCGAAGCGTCGCTCGTTATCGGCTTGGAAGACATTCACCGGAATTGGTATGATGCCGAACCGACGGTTGACCCTGAAACCGGAAACAAAATTCTCGGCAAAGACGGCAAACCGCTGATGCGGCAGGTCGTTGACTTGCAAAAGGTTGTTGACCGGTGCGTTGACGTAATTCAAGCCCGTGAAGCGGAAGGCAAAACGGCATTCGTGGCGGTCGTTTCCGAAGGATTGGCGGAGTACCTGCCGCTGTCTGAAATTAAGATGTGCTGTTCGGACGATGAGTACCGTTCCTTGAAACCGGATACGTTCGGGCATTTTCCGGTATCGCAGTTGAAGTACAGCAGCCGGCTTGGCCGGCTGATTGCCGAAGAGTACAAAAAGCGGACGGGCAAGAGTAAGAAGGTGGTCGGGTTGCAGTTCGGCTATGAAATCCGGTGTCATCAGTCAACGGCGTTTGATGTGGTATTAGGGTCGCAAATCGGAGTCGGCGGCTACAAAGCGTTGGCGGAGTTGGGCAAGAACGGCGTGATGATTTCGGTCGGCGGTACGATGGACATCAAGTATCCGGCGTTTGAGGAATTGATAGATATGAGCCGGCTTCGGGCGCACGAGAGACCGATTAGCGTCGGCAGCGACATTCATCAACTTGCCCGGTACATCGAGGGATGGGTGAAAGAGTAGAACGAGACGGGAACCGGATACGCATTTTTAGGGCAGGTAGGACTTGAACCCACGACCTAGGGATTATGAGTCCCCCGCTCTAACCAACTGAGCTACTGCCCCGGAAACGTCCCTAATTCTCCCCGTAAAACGAAAATTGTCAATCCCCAAACCAATTATTCTGCGGCACAGCGGCACAATTTCAAGATGCCGTTGTCTCTTTCTTTCCTTTCTTCTTTTTTTATGGTAGAAAATAGTTTTTAGAAGTCCCCTTATAATATCGTGCTGCTTGCTTCCTATTCCGCTGATGTCCCGCCTGTCTTCCTCCGAAGCCCTTGAATTACTCCGTTCTGCCGACCTGCCGCTGCTCGGTGAACAAGCCGATGCAATGACCGAAGCACTGCATCCCGGCAAAATACGGACATACCAAGTCGAACGGAACATCAACTACACCAACGTTTGCATCAGCGGTTGTCAATTCTGTGCGTTTTGCCGGAATGAAACATCGCCGGACAGTTACGTTCTCGATAACGAAGCACTGCTGAAAAAAATTGCTGAAACCGTTGAACTCGGCGGCAGGCAAATTCTTCTGCAAGGCGGACTGCACCCGGCACTGCCGTTTGTTTGGTACGAAAATATGCTGCGGACAATGAAGCGGCACTTTCCCGATGTTAACATTCACGGATTCAGTCCGACAGAAATTGTGTTTTTTTCGGAACATTTCGGATTGTCCGTCCGGGAAGTGCTGGAACGTCTGCGGGATGCCGGTCTCGGTTCACTGCCGGGCGGCGGTGCGGAGATTCTCGTTGACAGGGTGCGGCAAATCGTCAGTCCGAAAAAAGCACCGGCAGAACGCTGGCTGGATGCTGCCCGAACGTGGCAGCAACTCGGCGGACGCGGGTCGGCAACGATGATGTTAGGACACCTTGAAACCGTTGAAGAGCGGGTCGAACACTTGGAGAAAATCCGCAATTTACAGGACGAAACCGGCGGATTCACGGCATTTATTCCGTGGGTATTTCAGCCGAAGAACACGAAGTTGTCTCATATTCACAAACTTGGTACTTGGGAATACCTGAAATTCCTTGCTGTTTCCCGTTTGTTTTTGGACAACATTCCGTCCATTCAATCGAGTTGGGTAACGCAGGGCTTGCAACTCGGAACGCTCGGTTTGTCGTTCGGTGCAAACGATTTGGGCAGTATAATGATTGAGGAAAACGTTGTCGCCGCTGCCGGTACGGTGTTCCGCAGCACGGAAAAAGCGTTTTGCGAAGCCATTACTGCCGCCGGTTATAAACCGCAACGCCGATGACGCGGCTAACTTTTTGCCCTTTTATTAACGATGCCTTGGTACGACGACGGACTTCAATTTGAATGTAAGCAGTGCGGACGCTGCTGCGGCGGTGCGCCCGGTTATGTTTGGGTGACAGGCGATGAAATCAAAGCAATGGCGGAACATCTTGGTTTTTCCGCTGGTTTGTTTGAACAGTCGTTTGTTCACACAGTACGGGGACGCAAACGGTCGCTCAAAGAATTTCCGAACGGCGACTGTGTGCTGTTGGACGAAAATCTCGGCTGTAAGGTTTATGAAAACCGACCGGTTCAGTGCCGGACGTGGCCCTTTTGGGAGCAGAACGTCCGCGGTAAAAAAGCGTGGGCGGAGACGGCAAAACGCTGTCCGGGCTGTAATCAGGGCAAACGTTATCACGTTGCGGAAATTGAAGAGCGGATAAACCAGACGTTTGAGGAAAATTAGGGGTATTGGCAGTGTTTTTTATTCCGGTACAATGCCGGTGCTGTGTCATCGTGCGCTAAGTGAAATACCGAACGAACCGTTATCCCAATGAAAAAATCCGCTCTGAGTAACCGCAAACTGCATCTCGAATCTCTCGAAAGCCGCGAAATGCTCTCGGTCAATCCGCTCGGTATTGACAACGATGCACCCGCCGTCTATTCCGCCGAAGTGCCGCAAGTCGCCGCTATGATTGCCTCCTACAACGCACACGACCTCGCCGTTTATAACAAACTCATTTCACAGGGTTGGTCAGATTGGGATTTTCAATGGTCTGGCGGTTACCTTTCTACTATCTCTACAGGTGACAGAACCATAACAGGTACTCTTGACGTTTCCGGCTGTATCGCTCTGACAAGACTTGATTGCAGTGAGAACCAACTCACGTCGATAAATGCTTCCGGTTGTACTGCTTTGACGATACTCAAATGCGATAAGGACCAACTCACATCCCTTAACGCCTCCGGTTGTACCTCTCTGACAGAACTTGATTGCAGTGAGAACCAACTCACA
>JAISJZ010000163.1 GCA_031261125.1 Planctomycetaceae bacterium
TAACGGCCAACAACACATATACGGGTGGTACGTTTGTTGAGGGTGGTGTTTTACAACTTGGTGACGGCGGAACGGCCGGCGGTATTACCGGCGATATTCATCTTCAATCCGGCAATTTAATTGTGGACCGCGGCAATCTGATGATATTGGACGGTAAAGTTACCGGCGGCGGCGGTTTGATTCAGAACGGAACCGGACGGACGGTATTGACCGGCAATAACACATACAGCGGCGATACGGTTGTTAATACTGGTACGCTTTATGTGGACGGCAATCAGGAAAATTCGGCAAGTGTTTTTACGGTGAAGGGCGGCGCAACGCTCGGCGGTACCGGAACGATTGGAACGGGTACTGTTAGCGTGGAAAGCGGCGGTATTCTCAATCCGGGCGGCGTGGCGGTTGTTCCTGGAACATTAACGATGAACGGTAACCTGAATTTAGAGAATGATGCGGTTCTTGATTATAATTTCGGACAGGCAAATGTTGTCGGCGGTCCTTTCAATGATTTGACCGTTGTTAAGGGCGATTTAACTTTGGGCGGAGAAATCAATGTTGCGTTAAGTCCTGACGGGAAGTTTGACCCCGGCGTGTACCGTGTGATTACTTATGACGGCGTATTAACAGATAAAGTGCTGACCATCGGAACGTTGCCGGAGGGGCAGAATCCTGTACATTGGTCTGCACAGACGAATATCGCTAATGAAGTCAACTTAATTACCAGTCAGGGATTGTCGCTGAACTTCTGGGACGGCGGCGGAACACCTGATAACAACAAGGTCGAAGGCGGAACACAGGTCTGGAATGCTGACCCCGCCGACAGAAGATGGACAGATGATGCCGGCAAATTCAACGGAGAATGGTCTCAAGCGGGCTTCGGTATCTTTATGGCAACTCCCGGAACGGTTACCGTCAGTAATGGTTACGGTAACGTGGAGACATCCGGTATGCAGTTTGCCGTTGGCGGATACGAAATTACCGGTGATGATTTAACGCTTGTCAACGGTGTTTCAAGCGGGACGGCAATCGTTCGTGTCGGCGACGGTTCTTCACTCGGCAGTCATTATACAACGCAAATCAGTGCAAATCTTATCGGCGATGCCGTGCTTGAAAAGACCGATTTAGGAACGTTGATTTTATCCGGCACCAATACCTATACCGGCGGAACAAAAATAAACAACGGAACTTTGGTCGGCAACATACCGGTTCACAGCAATCTGACGGTTGAAAAAGGTGCTGTCTATGACGGCAATAAGAATGCCCGCAGCATTGCTGGACTCAACGGCGGCGGTACCGTTAAGAATACCGCCGGTCTTACCATTGATAACGGCAATTTCGGCGGAAACATTGACGATACAAATACCGGAACGGTAACAAAAACAACGGGCGGTACACTGGAACTGACCGGCGCAAATACGTTCAATAACGAATTTGAAATCGCCCAAGGAACATTGAAATTATCTGGTGAAGGGGCGATTGCAAATGCAGACGTGGTAATGAAAAACGGAACAAATTTTGATATTGCCGGTGTCGGCAGCAGTCCGTCAACGGTCAGTTCGTTGTCCGTTACGGAGAATACAACTATCGGTCTCGGTTCCAATCAACTCAATTTGGACGGTAAAGATATTTCGTTTAATATCGATGATACGATACATAGCAACGATGTCATTTCAACGACAACCGGCACCGGTAGTGTTTCTATCGAGAACAGCATAGTACATTTGAACGTTGTACCTGATACTTGGGCAATCGGCGATACCATTATTCTTATGCAGAACAATGTTCTTACTCCGCAAATACTTAATGTTGATGCTCCCAGCAGTTTTACGGCAACGGCAGAATTATCTTTCTGGGTCGGAGTCCGTGAAGACGATTTAATTGCAACTTGGAAGGCGGTTCGCCTTGACCCTAGAACTCCGTTATTACTCGAACCGAACCTTGCTTCGCTGGCAATGGTCAATCAGGGACAGGACTGGATGCACAATGTAGGGTTTACTTTGCTGGACACCTCACAAGATAAAGTCCGCTGCGCCGTTCCGTGTGGAAGAACGTTGTCTTTGAAAAACGGCTGGCTTACCCTCGGCGGTTTTGAAGGCGGTTCGTCTCATTATCAAACCGGAGGAACTTTCGATTTGGATTCCTATCACATTCACGCCGGTTTAGGTAAAAAGACACGCAACACGCTCGGTAAATTATCTTTCGGCGGTATTTTTCAAGCGGGATTCGGTAATTACGCTGCGGTTGATACATTCGCTGGAGTTAATTCTGTCCGCGGCAGTGGAGATTCCGATTATTACGGCGGCTTGTTCTTTGCAAAACAATTTTTTGAAAACAATAACTATGCATCGCTGCTGGTGAACTTCGGCAATATAGATACCGAATACGAAACTTATGGGCTGAATCAATTTGTTTCCTTTAACAAGAACACTCCGTATGTCGGAACATCCGTTGCTGCCGGGCGTTTATGGAAATTGCGGAAACATATAACGGCAGATACATTTGTCCGCTATTTCTACAACGAATTACATTCGGATAGCATTGTATTGCAGAGCGGCGACCCGCTGCGTTTCAGCACAGCGCAGTCCAATCGGCTGCAAGTCGGAACGCGGCTGTCTTGGGACAGTGCTAAAGGCGGCGGGGTCAAGCCGCTACAGTTTTATGCGGGCGGCATTTACGAATATGAATTCAGCGGTAAAGTAGCCGGGACATCATTCGGCTTGCCGATTGCATCACGGGAGTTGCGCGGCGGAACCGGTATCGGCGAACTCGGCTTGAATTATGTCCGCGGTGCGTGGACAACGGATTTCAGCATCCGCGGATATGCTGGAACACGGGAAGGTATCAGCGGATACGCCGGTTTTGGATACAAATTTTAACAGGATTGAATTGTGCAAAACGGGTTTGACTTCTAACCCTTCATCGGCTAAAATTACTCCCAGCAAAAGACGCGGTTTGTTGAATAGATACAAAGGTTTGTTGAATAGATACAAATTCACGCCAAAATCGTCATCTTCGGGACGTTTCAAAACGCTTGGACAAGGACTGTTGGACAAATGCGGTCTCTTCGGGCAACAGTGTAAAATATTGATTTTCATAGACATACACAACGGTATCTGAAAAAGACAAACGATGAATGCGGTCTAAGGGCTCATCTTCAAAGTAAAATATTTCACAATGAAATGGAAGGAACGGTTCCACACCAAAAGCCTTTTTTACGTCTTTTGTATGGCTTCTGATGATTGAAATAAACTCATTAATTGTCTGTCTGTCTTCAATAATAATTTCTATTCTGCCCGTTTTTGTCTCTTGGCAAAAATTTAAACTTTTTACTTCTTCCTGAAGTGGAATGTTTTTGTACGTTAAACGAGGCGACTTTGGCGGAAGTAGGCACCCAGAAAAGATTAACAACGGCACGCAACACCCTAAAAAAGGGAGGATATTTTTGTGATAACGATTCATAATTTGTAAGCGTTTTTTGAACAAATTTATCGTTCTCGATTCTCTTTCGGAGAGATGATGTTATAATTTTTGCTATCTTCAGTCGAAAAATTCTCCCGAATTTACTTCTCAATCAGCCATTTTTGAATGACTCAAAACTATTGGACAAGCGCAGCGTACAATGGCAATTCAATACCGATAAAGCAAAAATAAAACTCGACTCTCTATATCCTATGTTTTTGGATTAACAAAACAGTAGAGTAGGAACAGAAAGCGGGATTCATAGAATCCCGCTCGTGAACAGATTATTTGAACACATACCGGTTCACGATGTTCTCGAAGAGTTCCTGCCGACCGCTCACGTTCGGTTCGGTGTCGCCCTTCTTCAAGATGTATTTCTCCAAGGACTTGAAATCCTGCTTGCCGGCTTCAATTTCCTTGCCGATACCGCTGTCCCAAGACGAGTAGCGGTCTTGAACCATTTTCGCCAACTCGCCGCCCTTGCGGATGTCTGCCGCTATTTTCAAGCCGAGAGCGAACGCATCCATACCGCCGATGTGAGCGTAGAACAAGTCAATCGGTTCAAAACTTTCACGCCGGACTTTCGCATCGAAGTTTAAGCCGCCTTTGCCGAGACCGCCGTATTTCAAAATCGACAGCATCATCTTTGTCGTCATATAGACGTTCGTCGGAAACTGGTCGGTATCCCAACCGAGCAACTCATCGCCGGCGTTCGCATCGACCGAACCAAGGAAACCCTGATGACCGGCGTATTCCAATTCGTGTTCAACGGAATGACCGGCAAGCGTAGCGTGATTCGTTTCGATGTTCATCTTGACGTACTTTTCCAAGCCGTAAGCCCGGAGAAAATTGATGCACGCCGCCGAATCGAAATCGTATTGATGTTTCGTCGGTTCCTTCGGTTTCGGTTCAAAATAAAACTGCCCTTTGAATCCGATTTGTTTAGCGTAGTCAACCGCCAGGTGCATAAACTTCGCAAGGTGGTCGAGTTCCCGTTTCATATCAGTATTCCAGATGCACTGATAACCTTCACGTCCTCCCCAGAAGGTGTAACCGTCGCCGCCGAGTTCTTTCGTAACCTCCAACGCCTTCTTGACTTGCGCCGCAGCAAAGGCGAACGCATCGGCGTTGCTGCTCGTTGCAGCCCCGTGCATATACCGCGGATTACCGAACAGATTGGCGGTTCCCCAAAGGAGTTTAATGCCGGTGCGATGCTGTTCTTCCTTGAAAACCTTCACAACTTCATCGAGGTTGCCGTTTGTTTCGGCAAGCGTTTTTCCTTCCGGTGCGACATCGCGGTCGTGAAAGCAGTAGAAGTTCAACTGCATTTTTTCGAGAAACTCGAAGAACACTCTAACCCGCTTTTGAGCATTGGCGACGGTATCCTTTCCTTCCCACGGACGGTACATCGTGCCGGGTCCGAACGGGTCGGAACCGCTTGCCCGCATCGTGTGCCAAAAGGCAGCACTGAAACGGAAGTGGTCTTTCATCGCTTTGCCCTCGATTTTTTCATCAGGGTTGTAGAACCGGTAGGCAAGCGGATTTTTTGATTCGGGTCCTTCGTATTGGACGGTCTTTTTCACTTCGGGAAACGCAGCCATTGTTTTCTCCATAATGATAGGTAAAAGATAATGTGCCGAAACACTCGGCTTCAACGGTTTTTCATTATTGCAAAAGAGCATTGCATTTGCAAGAGAGGGGTAAGTTCCGCTCCTCCATCGGATACTCCGTGAAACAGAGGAAAGCGATGCTTATTATTTTCCCGGCTTATTTCTGCTGCCGCAACTGTTGAATCTGTTCAATAATTTTACCCGCTCCCGCTTTCAACAGTTCCTCCGCCAACGCCGTTCCCAATGTTTCCGGTGCGTCAACGGATGATGCACCGCTCTTCTCAAACGCCGTTCTGCCATCCGGTGAAAGAATCCTGCCGTGAAGCGTCAGTTGCCCTTCAATTACCTGACCGAAAACGCCAATCGGAGCAATACAGCCGCCTTGCAATGTCCGAAGAAAAGCCCGCTCCGCCAGAACCGCCGAAAATGTTTGCCGATGTAATAAAATGCGGTTGAGCAAGTTGCCGACGGATTTTCGGTTTTTCTCCGCAACTTCGATACCCAACGCTCCCTGACCGGCGGCTGGCAGAAAAATCGGCGGTTCCAAACACGAACAGATTCTGTCGGCAAACCCTAGCCGCCGCAGTCCCGCCTCAGCAAGAATCAGTGCATCGTATTCACCGGCATCCAGTTTGCGAATTCTCGTTTCGACATTGCCGCGGACATCAAGCAGTTGAAACAAATTACCGAGCCGGTGAAAAATCTGTGTCCGGCGGCGCAGCGAACCCGTTCCGACTCTTGCATCTTTCGGCAGGTCTTCGATATGTTCAACGGTATTACAGAGAAAAGCGTCCCTGTACGCCCCGCGTTCCGGCACTGCGGCAAGATACAGTCCGTCAACGGGTTCCGTCGGCAAGTCCTTCAAAGAGTGAACAGCAATGTCGATTTCACCGTTGAGCAAAGCCCGCTGGATTTCCCGTGTAAAAACGCCTTGCGCCCCGATGTTTTCGATAGAACGGTCTTGAACTGCGTCGCCGCTGGTTTTGACAACGGCGATTTCCGTTTCGATGTTGTGTTTTTTCAGTTCACCGGCAACAAAATTCGCCTGCCACAGGGCAAGTTTGCTCCCGCGGGTTCCGATGCGGATACAGGAAACGGAAGAATTACCGACCATTGTGTTTTTCGTGTTAATAGAGACCGCTTGGATTCTAACACAAAAGATGCCGAGGGGATACTCCCCTGAATTGCTCTTGTTTTACAACGGAAAAATCGCTATTGTCCCGCATTCATTAGCCGAATTTTTGCGGCGGAACGACACGACACTATGCGAAATACGATTACCATATTAACCGTAAGTATTGCTGTTGCAATAAATTGCGTTCTTTCTGCGGTTTGCGCCGCCGAAGAAAAACACGCCGGTTTCGCCAGCACTACGAAAACGCAATTCATCGACAAATCAACCGGTTATGCCGTAGATGCACCGCAGAATTCCACCGCCGACCCGAATGCGGTTCTTGATGTCCGCATTACCGGAAACGTTCAAGTCGGCGCAAAAGATATTATCAAAATCATTAAAACCCGGCAAGGGCGACCGTTCAGCGAAGCGGCACTCGAAGAAGACAAACGGGCTTTAATGCAGAAGGGCTGGTTCATTGACGTTAAACCGAAAGTGGAAAAAACGCCGACCGGCTACATTGTTACGTTTCAGTTCATCGAACGTCCGCTGCTGCACTACATTAAAGTCGTCGGTAATCACGCTCACACCAAAAAAGTTATCCTCGAAGAAGCGAACCTGAAACCGGGCGATGCCCTCGACCCGATTGCCATTCAACAAGCAAAAGAACGTATCGAGGCGTTTTATAAAGAAAGCGGTTATTACCGTGTTTATGTAGAAGTTAAGATTGGCGACCAAATCGGCGACCGCGGTGCCGTGTTTGAAATCAGCGAGGGTCCGAAACAGCGGATTCTCGATGTCGAGTTTGAGGGCAATCAAATCGCCAGTTCTGCCCGGCTGAAAACGCTCATCAAATCGAAGCCCGGCTGGTTTTTTTGGATAAACAGCGAATTCACCCGTCCACTGCTTGACGATGATGTCGAAACGCTCACAACGTATTACCGCAAACTCGGTTTTTTCTACGCCAAAATTGACAGAGAATTCGTGGAATGCGAAGGATACACCAACTTGGGACAGAACCGCTGCTGGGTCAAAGTCAAGTTTGTCATTGACGAAGGACCCCGGTGCCGGGTGCGCAATATCCGATTCGACGGCAATCATCTTTTCGATGAAAAAAAACTTCTCGAAACGATGAAACTGCCGAAGGAAAAATACTTCAATCAAGATATGCTTGAAGCCGATATGAACCGGATTAAAGACAAATACGGCGACGACGGTTATGTTTTTACGGTAACAGAACCCGACCCGCGGATTGACGAGGATTACGTTGACCTTGTGATAAACGTCAAAGAAGGACCCCGGTGTTATCTTCGGACAATGCACATTGAAATTGTCGGTAACGAAGGCGGCGACCCTTATACGAAGTGGCATCCGATTTTGAACCGCAGTTCATTGAAGCCGGGCGACATTTTGCGGACGAGTGAAATCAACGCCAGCCGCCGCCGGCTGATGGCATCGCAGTTGTTCAATGCCAATCCGACGCAGGGGTCAATTCCCGAATTCATTTTCGAGTATCCCGAAGAGGCAGTGAAAGATGAAGAAGAGCAGTCCATTAACAGCGTCAGCGGCAGGGACTCGTCTTCGCCGCCCAAAAACAGCGAACCGCAAATCCGCGGACAAGCGAGAACGGTACGCAAGCCCGTTTCATTCGGTACAACGCCGAAAGAAGAGGAAAAACTCGGCAAGTTCTCCGAATTTTTCCGTATTAAAACCCCGCCGCAAGCGGCTGGGGCTAACGGTACCCCGGCTAATGCCGCTGTTATCCGCGGACAGGTATTTACGCCGCCGAGGACGGAGCAGCCGGTTGAAACGAATCTGTTGTTAGCGCAAGTTCCGCCCGGCAGCACAAGTGCCGCCGGCAGTATGTCTTACGGTTCGCTTGCCGCACTGCCGCCGCAAGTTAGTTCC
This sequence comes from Planctomycetaceae bacterium, assembly GCA_031261125.1. Taxonomy (GTDB): domain Bacteria; phylum Planctomycetota; class Planctomycetia; order Pirellulales; family Thermoguttaceae; genus WRKP01. Next base: position 8,089 of record JAISJZ010000163.1, read on the forward strand.
ACCGGTCCCTACGGAACAACATATTATCAAACACAGTTAAAAGAGCCGCCGGCTACTTCGGCGGTTTATCCCGAACCAATTTTTCGGGCAAATCCTTACGCTTCGCTTGCAGAAAACAGCACCGTGCGGATTGACCCGAATGCCAAACCCGGTGTATCAAACAAAATTTATCCCGCCGACGGAAAATGGGTCGTGCAGGAAACCCGTACCGGTCAACTGATGATGAGCGTTGCTGTTAGTTCGGACAGCGGTTTAATGGGACGGTTCATCATTCAGGAAGATAATTTCGACATTCTCAATTTTCCGAAGGGATTCCGTTTTTCCGATTGGAAAAATGCCTTCCGCGGCAAAGGACAGCGGTTCCGCATTGAGGCAGTGCCGGGTACCGAAGTGCAGCGGTACAGTACGTCGTGGGAAACACCGTACCTGTTTGACTTGGATTATTCTTTCGGTGTGAGCGGCTTTTACTATGAGCGGTACTACGATGAATGGTATGAAAACCGCGCCGGCGGAAACATTTCATTCGGCAAACTTTGGACACCGGACTTTTCTACCCGGTTGATTCTCGGCGGACAAGAAGTGTATATGCACCGACCGATGCTGCCGGTTGCCGACTTGTACGAGGTGCTGGGACATCACCCGATGTACACCATCGGTTTAGAAGCATCGCACAACACGCGGGACAGTGAATATATGCCGACGGAAGGACATCTGTTAACGTTCAACATCGAACAGGTCCTCGGCGATTATCACTTTGTCCGCGGCGGTGTGGACTTCCGAAAATACTTTATGCTTCGGGAACGTCCTGACCGAAGCGGTCGGTGGGTGCTTGGATTGCGGACAGGACTGAATGTTTCGGAAAAGAATACGCCGATTTACGAACGGTACTTCGGCGGCGGATTCACAAGTTTAAGAGGATTTGAATTCCGCGGTGTTTCACCCCGCGATGCAAACGGTTCGATTCTCGGCGGCTGTATGGAGTTTTACAACTCGGCGGAGTTGGTGTTTCCTATCACGGCGGACGATATGGTTCGCGGTTCGTTCTTTATCGACACTGGAACGGTCGAAAGAACGTTCACGAAGTGGGAGGATGATTACCGGGTGGCGTTGGGTTTCGGTTTGCGGCTGACGATTCCGATGATGGGTCCCGCCCCGATTGCGCTGGACTTTGCGTTTCCGGTTTGCCGCACACGCGGCGACGAAAAGCAGGTGTTCTCGTTTAACGTCGGCTTTATGCGGTAAATATCAGCGAACGGTCGCGGTCGAAAATTTTGCCGAGCATACCGTAAGACGCTTTGGCAAGGGAATAAAGGACAACACACAGGGCTTTGGTGCCGATAATTTTGTCGTTAGTGCGGTCATCCGACGACAAAGTACCGTCCGTAGTCCTTACGCGCCGGAGTGTCGGCTCCGTTCCCGGCTGCAATGAGTCGTTTCAAGACACCGGTTATTCGTGTTTATTGAAAAGACGCAGTGATTCCAAGTCCCGGCGCGGGAACTTCCAAGCCCTGCTTACCGCATTTTCAATGACTTTTCGCAAAGTTTCGTAATCGGGATCGTTTTGATCGGCATAGATCACTTTACCGCAGCGTTCCGTGCCGCCTTCCTTCTTTGAAAGCGGAGCCATAAGAAAACGGCTTTTCCCGGCAGCATTGATGTCAATCCAATCCATACGTGAAATTTCATCGACATTATGACATTCCGCACAACGCTTTTGATGAATTTTCACTACCTCCTTATGGACTTCCTTATCGGCAGGCAAGTCGTAAGCAAGTTGAGCCGGTCTCGAATTAACAAACCGGTCATGATACGGAACATTGGCATCAATCCATGTAACCAGCCGATACCAATCGTCGCTGCCCGGTTTGAGATCAATATGAGATGCACACGGACCGCTCAAAACGGCTTCAATCAAACGGCTCCGCGCGGAACCAAATTGACGGGTTTGCGTCAACTCCGAGGCAGGAGCGTGTTTATAGGAATAGGTTACGAGATTATTCTCGATCATCGTTCGATAAGAACGGTTCAGTCCGTCAAAGTTAAAAGTACGATAAGGAGTTTTCATAGGGGCTGGTGCCGTCAGTCCGCCGGAAAAATCGAGTTTTGCCGCCGGTTTCAAACCGGAATGGCAGGAAACGCAATGTTTGTCCAGAAGCGGCTGAATATCGACAAGATAATTGATACAACGTTCCGCTCCCCACGGCGGCGGTTCGGGAATGGACGGTTCCCGTTCCATTGCCCTCATTACCGAAACCGGTGGAGACGGGGCAACCTCGCGGGTTTCATGGCAGCCGACACAACTCCTCGATTCACCGGGCTGGAAACTGATAAAAGAACGCATCCGTTTAATTTCACGTTTTTGGGCATCGAGAAGTTGAAAATAGACAGAAACGTTTGAAGGAACCCAAAACGAAGCACTTCCGTCAGATTCGACCGGGACTTCGCCAAAAATCAAGGCGGGTGCCCAACTGATGCCCCAACCGCTGCCATCGACTTCGTAACGTTGTCCCCCGGATTCCTTGGTGTAGGGCCAACCGACCCGGCGTGCAATCCTAACGTATTTGACTTCTTCACGTTTGACATCTTCAACGCCGAACGTTACATCACTAATAAAGCAATGCGCTCGTTCGCCGAATTCGGGACGGCAATTATCCGCAAGAATCGGAGGTTTCGGTCGGGAACGCAACGGAATGGGAAATGAAGACGAAATTTCAGGATCGGCATAGATCAACTCTTTGTTTCCAAAAACATCAAGCAAGTACAAACCGTAACCTTTTTCATCGGAAGCGCGAAATGATTTGGGAGAACCGGGACGATGCTCGTTACTGTATGAATAAGATGCGAGGAAAAACTTTTCGGAAAGAGCCCAAGGATACATATAATACCCGCCGTTTTCAACACAACCTCCTTCTGAAACGGGCTTCCCGGACATTCCTCCTTCCGGCGGAAAAACGCCCGGTGTGAGAATTTCAATCGCCGATTCGGTGTTTATTCCCTTTTCAGGAGAAAGGATACAAATGGGACCGGCAGCGAGAGTGTGGTGTCCGGCAGCAATGGAAACGAAACGCCGGTTTCCCGATGCCGTACCGGGAATTTCCCGTGTATTTTCAAAAGCCCACGGATTATCCAGATGCTGTTTGAAAAGGGCATCCGCTCCGGTTCCGTTGGGATGGATAAACCAAACAGATTGTATGTTCGCCCAACCACGTTCCTGATACTCCCAGCGACAATATCCAATCGTACCGTCATTCAAGACGTGGGGCTGGTAATCGCCGTCTTTGTTGTAACTGAGCCAACGCAGACCGGTTCCGTCCGGCTTGACCGAAAAAAGATTACAAGATGTTTCGTCGTGATGCGGACCATTGTTACACTGAAGCGAAAATCCGCAACGCTCGGAAACGAAAACAATATCTCCATTGGGAAGATAAGCGGGGTCTAAATCGCTCCACATTTCGTGATTCGTGATTTGCCGCAACCCGGTGCCGTCAGTGTTGATTTCAAAAAGATGAATCGGCTCTTGGGAAAGACGGAGTTTATGCCCGATCAAACGTTCCTGCTGAATCGGCGGCGGCCAAGAATTGAATGGAAAATTTTCCTGCTGGGCATAACCGAAAACGATCCGGTCTCCGTCCCACCAAAGATCAATTCCGCGAATATGCCCCGTCCCCAAACGTCCGTTGAGGAGCGGTACAACCTTTGCCTCGGAATCATCAGCCGAAAAAGGATTTTCCAAAATACAAATATCTCCGCCCGGTCGTGAAACCCACGGCATATGATTGAGGCAAATATCAGGATACGTCTGTTGTGTATAACGTTTGACGAACAAAAGGCGGTTGAAATCAAGCAGCGGATTCATAAAACCGGCACGCCGTCCCAATCGGCGCAGACGCAAATACTCCGCTTGAGCATCCGAAAGGGCGGGCTGATCCAATTCCTGTTTGAGTTCGGAGACATCAATTCGTTGAGTTGCTAAATAATCTAACAACCGAGCAATCCGTGTTCGGGTTTCGGTAATCGGAAAACGGTTTTTCCATTTTTCGGATTCCTCCAAATTCACGTTGTTCCGAACCGTTGACCAATGACTTAAACTAATTTGGTCGGCGGGTTTTTTGAAAGCGATATTTTTTGAAGGATCGTCAAACGAATAAATTTCCACCTCGTCGAGATGAAAAAATATCGGTGCCGTACTTGGGATGGTCAGACGAACATATCGGGCGGCGGCTTTTCCCGGTTCAAGGGTAAGTTCGAGCGGCTTTTCATCTCCGACACCGCCGAAATGCTTTCCGGCGCAATCATACAGTAATGTCCAATGAACAGCATCGTTTGAAATCAGAATTTGCATAGAGTCGGCAAGATGTACACCGGGTGCATAATCCAAGCGGTTATAAACGACAATTCGGGCTATCGGGACCACCGATTCGAGATCAACCTGCCACCACGGATTGGCACTGCTTCCCGTATGGAAACCAAATTTGCCGTTTTTGAGACCATCGACTGCTCCGGCGGCATCCTTTTTTGTCGTCAGTTCAGAAGAATTTCCCTGGGAAACTGCTCTCCAAGATTCGGCTTGTTTTAGCCAATCCGTTTCGACCAAAGTCAAGTCCTTTCCGAATACTTCCAGAGAAGGAAATGAAACGAGCAGGTAAAACGAGATTGCACAACAAATAACTCTTCTAAACGGCTTGTTCGTCATCATTATTTTCCTCAATGATACGTTGATATACGCCAGTACACTGAACTGCCGTAATTTTACAATGTCTTTTCAAACGACGCAAGGTGTTTTTGTTCAAATAAGATGTCTTTTCAAAGCATTAGAAATTGTATTTCGGTCGGACTGCCGACGGACAGAAATTACTGCAACAAATTAACCTCAAACGAATCAATGTCCGTAGTTTGTAATTTTCGTTCAAATGCTTTAATTTATAGTATTCGCTGTCCGTTTAAGTTCTTGCAATACACGCAAACGTTGAACCAAGTGCGTTTCTCAATCCATTCTTCACCGACCTTTTGACGCATCGCCAAACGATACTAATCCCAAAACGGTTTCTTTCTCTCTGCATACTTTCGCGTTCCCGTTGCCGCTCTTGACTTTCTGTGTCGATTGCCGATAATCCTTCCGTGCCGGACGCATAGTTCTTCCTCCTAAAAAATGGTTGACTTTTGTAATACAACTATTTTATAGAAAAGAACTTGCGACCGTAGGCTATGTGCCACAATTACAAACCACTGAAAATCCTTAACTGTCTATAAAAAAATGGAACTCGAATGGGTACAGAAATTACGGTCGCTGCCGAACGCTTCTTATCTCGGCGATGATGCCGCCGTTGTCGGTAGTGCGCTGCTGACAACGGATATGCTTACCGAAGGTGTTGACTTTCTGCTTAATGAAGTCCCGCCGGAATGGATTGGGCGCAAAGCACTCGCCGTCAATTTGAGCGACATCGCCGCGATGGGCGGCGTACCGACCGGCTTTCTCGTTGCCGCGGCATTGCCCCATAAAATCGGCAACACCGTTAGCGGCGGGAACTTGCCTCTGCTCCAATTTGCCGAAAGAATTTACGCCGGAATGACACCGCTTATAGAAAAGTACAACTTGACACTTTTCGGCGGTGATACGAACACTTGGGACGGCGGTTTAGTGATTTCGATAACAATGCTGGGAAAGGTTTTGCCGTTCGGTGTCTTCCGGCGTTCCGGCGGACAAGCAGACGATGCAATTCTTACAACTGGTCAACTCGGCGGCAGTATTTTGCACAAACAGTTTTGCTTTGAACCGCGGATTAACGAAGCGTTGTACCTGAACGAACATTGTACCGTTCATTCGGCAATGGACATCAGTGATGGTTTGGCGTTGGACTTGCACCGGTTAGCAGCGGAAAGCGGTTTGGGGGCGGTACTTGATGAAGAGAAAATTCCGATTACTGATGACGCGTTCACCTTGTCAAAACGAACCGGCAAAACGGCACTGGAACACGCTTTATCGGATGGCGAAGATTTTGAACTGCTTTTAACGGTGCCGCAAGTTGAGGCGGAGAAACTGCTTGCAAAACAGCCGTTGCGGGAACGGTTCGGAACAACGCTGTACGGTATCGGAACCTTGACGGCGGACAAAAAACTGCGGTTACGGAACGCCGCCGGTGTTGTGCGGGACTTGCCGCTGCGGGGATTTGAGCATTAACAATCGCTGGTTTGTGATTGACGGTCTTTGTTCACAGCCCCCCTTCTAAATGATGTTTTTCTTGTTAGAATGGAGCGGTCTTTATTGCGGTGTTCTTATATTGATATTTTGCTCCTGTAGCTCAATTGGCAGAGCAACGGACTCTTAATCCGTAGGTTCTCGGTTCGATTCCGAGCGGGAGCATTTAAGTCCTTGACGTGTCGGGACTTACATCAACTCAAAAACAGCGAAAGATGCAAAACATCTTTTTTAGGACGAAATTTTGACGTAAACATTTACCTGTTTTTCATTGATTTTCATAGTCAACATCTTTCGGCTTGACGATTTTAACTGCCGAAACCTTCAGACAAGAAGTCCGTATCTTTTTTTGCACTGCCCAGCACCGGCAAACCGGCGTAAAACCGCCCTGTTTCCGCCGTGTGGCGAAGTTTTTTCAGCACTGCGCCCAACCGGCGGACGGCGGAACTCTCGCCAAAGCCGCACTGAAAAACGATGAAAAATAAAGAAAAACCGGTCGTTATGTCCGGCAAATTTACGGCGGCAAGGTTTACTCCGTTGAATTTACGACTATCTTTGCAAAAAAAAATTTGCAAGCAAAACGATGTCAAATAGAGGACGGCTTGAAACAAATGCCGCATTACAGTAAAATATACGGTATGGAAATTAGCAAAGAAATCAGTTCAGACACCGTTTGGCGGTTTTGGGAAAGTATTACTTGGTCGGATATTGCTGAACAATTCGGTAACAAGATTATGCAGCGGGGACGGGATTACGCTGACAACGGAAACGTTGACTCCATTTGGATTACAACCGATGCCAAAACAATTCTCGCCCTTGTTCACGGAGAAAATAAATATAAAACGATTGTTCGCCTGGAAAAATCGAGCAAAACATTCGCCATCAATTCCTCTTGTTCCTGCCCATACGGCTCACGATGCAAACACGCTGCCGCTGCAATCGTCGTATTTCTTGACTGCCTTGCAAAAAATAAGCCCGTCCATTCCTGCAAACAAATCAATGAAACGGTTTGGGAAATGACAACTCCAAGCGGCGAAACGGTTCAACGGGAATTCGATTTAAGTAAAAACGAAAACGATGAAATAGAACACTCCGAAAGAATAGAGATAAATACTCTTTTAGCATTTCTAAAACAGCAGATAAAAGAAAAATCCCGCAAAGAACTCGCCCGTTATATTTTGCAGTTGGCGAAAGACCACGTTTCTTTTCGGGACATAATCAGAAAAGAATTCGTTGCTCATTCTATTGCCGAAATCAGCGATAGTGATGTGCTGCTGCAAAAAGCGAAAAAGATTATCAAGAAAGAAACGAATTTTCGCGGTTATTATGAATACGGTGAATATCCGCCGGTTGATTTTTCCGCAGTGATTGACATTGTCAAACAATTTTCCAATGTCGATAATCCGCTGCCGCCATTGACGCAAATTGCGGAGCAACTCTTTGATGCGGCACAGCGGTATTATGAGTGTTCACAAGCAGAGGATTCGTATGAGTTTGACGTTGTTTTTGCGGCGATAGTTGATGTCCTTCTTAAAAGTAAATGTAGTCCGACCGACATTCTTTTATGGGGATGGGAAATGGAATCGGCAAGCGATTACGCTATTGCCGAAAGAGAACTTGATTCGATTTGCAAACACCCGTGGGCGAAAAATGTCTGGTCGGAAGTTGCGGATGCTCTTACTGAAAAATACGGCAAAAACCTCGGCTATTATTCCATTCGGAAAATTATCACGGCACTTGATAATGCAGACCGGCAAGACGAAGCAACGGGTTTTCTGCGTTCATTTGCAGCAAAAAATAATGAATTGCGGATGTTGATTTCACGGCTTGTCGAATTGAATTATCTTGATGAGGCAGAACAGCGAAGCAGAGAACAACTGACGGCAGAAAGCAAAGAGAAAACGTTGAACATTGACCGCAGTATCTATGTGAGTTTTCTTAAAGAGATAGCGTTAAAACGTGAAGATTGGAAAACACTCGCTTCGATACAGGCAGCCGAGTTGTTTGACGAACCAACGCACGATAAAATTAAGACACTTTTGGCAACAGCCGAAAAATTAAAAGGTGAAGATGCGGTTCGGCAAGAAATAGAGAGTTTTCTTTTGACTGGAACGATTCCGGCAGCGGTTGCGTCTGTTCTTGTCGGTAAGCATCCGACAAAAGAGCAATCGGCAAAATGGGTGATACCGGTTTTTGA